>JAYSCF010000080.1:0-8663 GCA_041915005.1 Novosphingobium sp. | reverse complement strand
CCATGGTCAGGTGCTGCCACTTGCCCTTGGGATCGGTGAAGCGCAGATCGACCCACTCGATCTCTTCGTCCTTGATGCGCTTGAGGATGTCCTTTGCCTTAGCCATGTCTTGCCTTTCTGGTCGGCCGGAGCCGGTTGGTTAGGTATGATGTAAAACAGTTCTGCAGGGCCGGGTGGCCCGATCAGATTGCGTCGTCGTCGCGCTCCCCGGTGCGGATGCGCAGCGCGCTTTCGATGGGGATGACGAAAATCTTGCCGTCGCCGATGCGCCCCGTCTGGGCAGCGCCCGCGATCGCTTCGACCACGCGTTCGGCCAGCGCGTCGGGCACGACGACTTCCAGCTTCACCTTGGGCAGGAAGTCGACGACGTATTCGGCGCCGCGATAGAGTTCGGTGTGGCCCTTCTGGCGGCCAAAGCCCTTGGCTTCGGTGACGGTGATGCCCGAAACGCCGACTTCGTGAAGGGCTTCCTTCACTTCATCGAGCTTGAAGGGTTTGATGATCGCTTCGATCTTTTTCACTTGGCCATATCCCCTGCGCGTCAGGCCGGTACCGCAATTGCGGCCCGGAACTGCATTTGCCACGGCAGAATCAGAATCAAGAATCGTGCCAATGGCGACAGCCGCGCTCTAGGCGATGTGTGGCGGCGCGAAAAGGGCGGATTCGCAACATCCGGCAATCGTCTGTTGCCGCCGCGCTAAGAATTGTTCGCGAAGCGGGTGACTGCCTTGCCTAATTTTCTGGCAATGCTGCCCAAAATTTAGGCAATCAGAGCGAGAGGCCCGCGGTTTCGGGCAGGCCGGCCATCAGATTGAGGCTCTGCACGGCGGCTCCGCTGGCGCCCTTGCCCAGATTGTCGAGCCGCGCGACGAGCCGGGCCTGTGCGCCGTCCTTGGCGCCGAACACCCACAGGTCGAGCCGGTCGCTCGGCTGCATCGAGCCGCGCAGCAGCAGTTCGTCCACCGGCCCCTCGTGAACGGTCACGATCTGGCTGCCGGCATAAAATTCGCCCAGCGCCAGGCGCAGGACTTCGGGGGCAGCGGCCACGGGCATCGCGGCCAGTTGCAGCGGCACTTCGACCACCATGCCGCGGTGCGCGGCAATCACTGCGGGCGCGAACAGCGGGGGGTGGGCCAGGCCGGCATAGGCCTGCATTTCGGGCACGTGCTTGTGCCCCATGCCCAGGCCATAGGCGCGAAAGGCGATGTCGCCATCATCCTCGAACCGGGCAATCAGCGCCTTGCCGCCGCCCGAATAGCCCGAGACGGCGTTGACGGTGTACGGCCAGTCAGCCGGCAGCAGCCCGGCCCGGACCAGCGGTGCCACCAGGCCGAGAAAGCCGGTAGGGTAACACCCAGGATTGGAAATGCGGCTCGCACCTGCGACCACATCGCGCCCGGTGAGTTCGGGAAAGCCATAGGTCCAGCCCGGTGCCACCCGGTGCGCGCTGGAGGCATCGATGATCCGCACCTTGGCCCCTTCGGCCAGGGCGACCGCTTCGATCGCGGCTTCATCGGGCAGGCACAGCACGGCAAAATCCGCGGCGTGGTAGGCATCGCGCCGCGCGGACGCGCTTTTGCGCTGTTCATCGTCGAGCACGATCAGCTCGAATTCGGCGCGCGGGCTCAGCCGCTCGACGATTTCGAGCCCGGTGGTGCCGGCCGCGCCGTCGATGAAGACCGTGTGGGTCATGCCGCGAGCGCGTCCACCGGCAGGTAGCCGACGCAGCCATCTTCACCGACCTGGCCCCAGGCCCAGCTGCCGGTGACATCGAGCACGTTGAACAGGGTGCCGCCGGCGAGTGCTTCGCGCACTTCGGCATCGGCCTTGTTGGCGGCGAGCAGGTTGGCCCCGGCCGGCACGACCGCGCGCGGCATCGGCACGGCATAGTGCGGCACGAACACCTTTCCAGCGAGGCGGATGTGCGCCAGGTCGCCGCGCACCGGCCAGTGCGCCGCATCGAGCTTCACGCTCGGCCCGGCCAGCGACAGTTGCGCGGTAGGAATGGTGGTTGCGGTCAAGTCTTCATGCCCCTCGAAATTCGGAAGACCGCGCGATTAGCCCCCCTTGGCCGCGCTATCAAGCGGTCGCGTGTTCCGGCCGGCGCGCCGCGCGGGCGAAGAGGTGCGCGCTGATCCCCCATGCCAGCGAGAACAGCAGGCAGAACAGCGCGATAGCCATCCCGGCCCCGGATGCGGCGATGCCGATTGCGATCACGGCTTGCAGGGCAGCGACGAGCCGCAGCGTGCGCGCCATCCCCGCAGGCTGAAAGCGGGTGATGAGCGCGCCCGCCGCGCCCAGCGCCAGCACGATGAAGAATACCAGATTGGCCGGATTGTCCTCACCGCCGATGATGCCCACGGCCAGGTTGATCCAGACCATCACCAGCGCCCCGGCGATCGCCACGGCGGCTCCGGCGCGATAGGCAGCGTTGCCGCGGGCGACGCGAACCGCAACCTCCCAGCCGAGGCAAGCCGCGCCCAGCACCGCGCCCACGCCGACAAAATCCCGCCCGGTCCAGTTGAAGCCCGGCACGGTCTGGCGGGCCACGGCGGCGGCCAGCAGGATCAGCGGCGGCACGGCCCAGACCCCGATCCGCCAGCCGGCAAGGCCCGGCGCCCGATCAGGCATAGCGGCTTTTCAGTAGTCCCCAGGCCGCGCGCAGGCCCAGCGCATCGCCGCCCTTGGGGCGGCCGGGTTTGGCCGCCGGGCGCCAGGCAAAGGTATCGAAATGGGCCCAGTCGACGCCTTCGGGCAGGAACCGGTCGAGGAACAGCCCGGCGACCGAGGCCCCGGCATAGCCGTTCGAGCTGGAATTGTTGAGGTCTGCAATGTCGGACTTCAGGTATTCGCGGTAGCCATCGAACAGCGGCAGGCGCCAGCACTTGTCATCGCTGGCAACGCCCGCACCCAGCAGTTCGTTTGCCGTTTCATCGCGGCGAGTCATCAGCGCTGGCAGATCCGGCCCCAGCGCGACGCGGGCGGCGCCGGTCAGGGTGGCGAAATCGATCACCAGTTCGGGGCTTTCCTCACCCGCGCGGGTCAAGGCATCGCCCAGCACCAGCCGGCCTTCGGCATCGGTGTTGCCGATTTCCACGCTGATCCCGGCGCGGCTGCGCAGCACGTCGCCGGGGCGGAAGGAATTGCCCGACACTGCGTTTTCCACCGCCGGGATCAGCAGGTGGAGCCGCACCTTGAGGCCGCTTTCCATGACCAGCCGCGCGAGGGCCAGGGCATGGGCCGCGCCGCCCATGTCCTTCTTCATCAGCAGCATCGCCGAGGAGGGTTTGAGATCGAGCCCACCCGAATCGAAACACACCCCCTTGCCGACGATCGCCACCTTGGGATGGGCCGGATCGCCCCAGTGCAGTTCGAGCATGCGCGGGGCGTGGCTGCGCGCCGCGGCACGGCCCACGCCGTGCACCATCGGAAAGCCGCGTTCGAGCGCATCGCCGGTGGTGACCTTGAATTCGGCGTGGTGTGCCTTGGCAATCAGCTGCACTTCATGTTCGAGCTGGGCCGGCCCCATGTCTTCGGCCGGAGTGTTGACCAGATCGCGCACCAGACCGGTCGCGGCGGCTTCCATCAGCGCGGGGTCGATCGCCTTGACGTCCTTGGTCAACAGCACGCGCGGGCCATCGGGGGCGGGATCCTTGCGGTAACGGTCAAAGCGGTATTGCCCCGTCACCCAGCCATAGAGCGCGGGGCCAGGCTCGCCGCCTTCGCGGCGATAGGTGCCGGGGGGCAGGATTTCGGCCAGCTTGGCCATGCACCAGCTCGACAGGCTGTTCACATTGGCAACGCCCGACACCACGAACCAGCCATCGCCATCGGGCAGGATCGCGTGGGCATAGCCGTCAGCCTCGAACTTCTGGGCGGCCAGCGCCGCGCGCTGCGGGGCGGACAGCGATTTGACGAAGGCGTCAAGGCCGGGCTTGTCGACCAGGTGGATGGCAATGGCTTTCTGGCCACGGTCGGGCTGGATCAGGGCGTTGAGATCACTCATGCCGACTGTCTAGCCACGAGCGCGGGGCGAGTGCGAGCGGAAAATCGCCCGAGGCACGCCAGCATCTCGCAATTTTGCGCAGGGTTCGCTATGGTGGCGGACATGAACCAGTATCAAGTTGTTGCCGATACCGAGACCGTCCTGCGCGACGGCACGATCAAGCTGCATGGCCCGGCGGCCTTTGAAGGGATGCGCAAGGCTGGCCGGCTGGCCGCCGAAATCCTTGACGAGCTGGCCGCCCACGTGCGCCCCGGGGTAACCACCGGCGCGCTCGATGACATTGTCCGGCAGATGACGCTGGATGGCGGCGCGGTGCCGGCAACGCTGGGCTATCGCGGCTTTGCGCACAGCTGCTGCACCTCGATCAACAACGTGATCTGCCACGGCATCCCGGGTGACCGCGTGCTCAAGGACGGGGAAATCGTCAACATCGACGTGACCCCCCTGCTGGATGGCTGGCACGGCGATAGCAGCCGGATGTATCTGGTCGGCGATGTGCCGCTGAAAGCGCGGCGGCTGGTCGACGTGACCTACGAATGCCTGATGATCGGGATCGAACTGGCCAAGCCCGGCGCGCGGCTGGGCGATATCGGTGCGGCGATCCAACGCCACGCCGAGGGCAATCGTTACGGTGTGGTGCGCGAATTTTGCGGGCATGGCCTGGGCCGTCTGTTCCACGATGCCCCCGAAGTGGTTCACGCGGGCCGCGCCGGCACCGGGCCGGAACTGCGCCCGGGAATGTTCTTCACGATCGAACCGATGATCAACCTCGGCAAGCCGGGGGTGAAGATGCTGGACGATGGCTGGACTGCGGTGACCCGCGATCGTTCGCTTTCGGCTCAGTTCGAACACTCGATCGGGATCACCGAAGATGGCTGCGAAATCTTCACGGCCAGCCCCAAGGGCCTGCACAAGCCGCCGTATTGATCAGCCGGGCTGTGCCTAACCCCGTCCGACCCTGATTGCCGCGCCTGCGGCAAAAGGCGCCATCGCCAGGAGCACGAGGCTGGCCGCCGCCGTCAGGGCAAGGCCGGTTTCGCCGCCGGTGGCCAGGCTGCCCGCGCCGAACACCAGCAGCGGGATCGCCAGCGGGATCACCAACAGCCCGCCCAGTGCCGCGCCGCCGCGCAGGCCCGCGGTGATCGCGGCCACCATCACGCCCAGCGCGGCCAGCCCTGGCGTTCCCGCCAGCATCCCGAGTTCGACCAGCCGCAGCTTGTCCCCGTCGATCCCGACCAGCGCGGCCGCGGGCAGGGCGGCCAGCATCAGCGGCGGGCCAAAGCTCAGCCAGTGGGCCACGATCCGCACTGCCATGATCCATTCTTCGCTGATCCCGCGCAGCGCCCATTGATCGAACAGGCCGAGTTCCAGATCGGGTTCGACCAGCCGGTCGAGCGGGAGGATCGCGGCCAGCAGCGCGGCGATCCAGAGCACTCCGCCGCCGGTACGCGCCAGCACCGGGGCATCGGGGCCGACGGCAAAGGGAAACAGCATCGCCACCGACAGGAAGAACAGCACCGGCAGCAAGGCCCCGCCGCGCCGTCCGCCCGCCAGCAGCAAGCCAAGATCGCGGCGCAGGAGGGTAAGCAGCACGCCGATCATGCCAGATAGTCCTGCAGCGCGATCTGGCGCAGCGCGGGGAGCGCGAGCGGTTGGTGCGAGGCGATCACGCAGATCCCGCCTTCGCGGCAATGCTGGGCGGCCAATTCCTCGACCAGGGCCACGCCTTTTACATCCAGCCCGTTGAGCGGTTCGTCGAGCAGCCAGATCGGCGCGGCCTGCCCGATCAGGCGGGCAAGCGCGGCGCGCTTTTTCTGGCCGGTGGAGAGATAGCGCACCGGCACGTCCATCAGTTCGGACAGGCCAAGGCGGGCGGCGCAATTGTCGGCCGGGCCGTCGATCCGCTGCCACAGGGCGAGCGCCTGGCCCAGCGGCTGGTGCGGATCGAGCGCGGGGCGTTCATCGACCAGCCCCATCGCGCCTTCGCTCGCCACGCGTCCGGCATAGGCGGGCAGCAACCCGGCCAGGATCCGGATCAGGCTGGACTTGCCGATCCCGTTGGCCCCGGCCAGCTGCAGTGCCTCGCCGCCTTCCAGCGCGAAGGACAGCCGCGCAAACAGCAGGCGGTCGCCCCGGCGGCAGGCAAGGTCTTGGACGGAAAGGCGGCACGCTTGCATCGCGCCGTGCGATAGGGGAAAGCTGCGGGCCTGCCAAGGAGAGCGAAATGCCGATTGCCCGCCTGTCCCAAGCCGAAGTCGCTGCGCTGCTGGCGTCATGCCCCGAATGGCGCCTGCGCGGCGATGGGCTGGCGATCGTACGCGCCTTCAGCTTTGCCGATTTCAACGCGGCCTTCGGCTTCATGACCCGCGTTGCGCTCTATGCCGACAAGGCCGACCATCATCCCGAATGGGCCAACGTCTACAACCGGGTCGAGATCACGCTGACCACCCACGATGCCGGGGGGCTCTCGGCCCGCGATGCGGCGATGGCCCGCGTGATCGACAGCTATATCTAGGCCTCAGCCGCCCAGCGGCTTGAGCGCGGTGCGTGTCTGCTGGCGCAGCCGCCCGGGCAGCCAGCGCGCGGCAAAGGCCAGGCGGTGGGCGGTCTTGCCCACGCGGTTGTGCAGCGCCTTGCCGTGGACCGCGGCCCAGGCCGTATCGGCCACTTCGCCGACCGGCGTGATTTCCAGCCCTGCATCGAGCACGCGCTCGCGGATGTCGGAATTGCTGGCCTGGTTGGGGGCATGGCTCAGCAGCGGGGTATCGATGAAGCTGGGCATCAGGTCGGCCACCTTGATCCCGTCTTCGGCCCATTCGGCATCGAGCGATTCCGTGATCGCCCGCACCCCGAACTTGGTTGCCGAATAGACCGAGGCCCCCGGCGTGCCATAGATCCCGGCTGCGCTGGCGGTGTTGAGCAGGCACGATCCCGGCGCGCTGGCCTTGAGCCACTTGTGCGCGGCCTGCGCGCCGAACAGCACACCCTTGAGATTGATGTCGAGGCAGCGTTCGATCTCGGCCACGGTGTTTTCGGTGAGCTGGCCGCCCAGCGGCACCCCGGCATTGTTGAACACCGCATCGATCCGCCCGCCAGCGGCCTTGGCGAAGGCGGCCAGAACCTCGTCCCAAGCGGCGCGATCGCGCACGTCCAGCACATGGATCGAACTGGCCCCGGCGGGCAGCAGGGCGGCGGTTTCGCGCATCCCGGCTTCGTTCACATCGGCGATCCCCACGAACCAGCCCTCGCGGCCAAACCGCAGCGCGGTGGCCCGGCCGATGCCCGAGGCCCCCCCGGTGATGAAGATCGATTTCCTGCTGCTCATCCTGCGCTCCCAAGCGAATCTGTTTGCGCGGGAACTTACAGTCTTGTCAGCAGGTGTCACCTGCCATGCTCAGAGCGCGGCGTTGTTGTAGCAGTGCCAGGTGAAGATCGCTGCGGCCCCGCGATGCGGGCGCCAGCCTTCGGCCAGTTCGCGCGTCGCCTTTTCGCTGGGGCGTTCGGGCAGGCCGAGCAGCTTGCCCAGGCCGATCTGCACGGCCAGATCGCCGGCCGGCCAGATATCGGGGCGGCCTTCGGCGAACAGCAGATAGATTTCGGCCGACCAGCGCCCGATCCCCTTGATCCGGGTCAGCTGGGTGATGGCCTCCTCGTCATCGGCGGGAAGGTCATCGAAATCGACCGCGCCGCACACCACCAGTTCGCACAGCGAGCGGATATAGCCCTGTTTCTGGCGCGACAGGCCGCAGGTGCGCAGCTGGTCGAAATCGGATTCGAGGATCCGCTCGAGGCTCAGCTCGGGGCCGATGTGGTCCTCCAGCTTGCGCCACATCGAAGCCGCCGCCGCCACGCTGACCTGCTGGCCCACGATCGTGCGCAGCATGGTGCCATAGCCGCGCGCGCGGATGCGCGGTTCGGGATAGCCCGCCAGGGTGATCGCGCGGGCAATCCCGGGCTCGGTTGCGGCGATGGTGTCCAGCCCCTCGCGGATGGCCTCTGCGCTCAAACCCATCGCCGTTTTCGACTCCTGCTTGCCAAGTGAAGGGGGAGTGGGTAGCAGCCCGGGCAAAGCGCGAACAGGCGCATTTGAAAAGGATGGTGGGACATGCCGAAGCTGGTCGTCGTCAATCGTGCGGGTGAAGAAAAGACGGTTGAGGCCGCGGCCGGCCTCTCGGTGATGGAAGCCCTGCGCGACAACGGGTTCGATGAACTGCTCGCGCTGTGCGGCGGCTGCTGCAGCTGCGCGACCTGCCACGTCCATGTCGATCCTGCCTTCGCCGACAAGGTCGAAGCGATGAGCGAAGATGAAAACGACCTGCTCGACAGCTCGGATCACCGCGACGCCTATTCGCGCCTGTCGTGCCAGATCCACCTGACCGACGCGCTCGATGGTCTGAAGATCACGATCGCCACCGAAGACTGATCGCCGCGCATCGGCGCACAAGTCTGGGTTTTGATGGGCCAAGCGCAATTCCGTTGCGCTTGGCCCTTCGCTTTTCTACCCCTTGCAGCATGACTGCACCCAGCCCCCGCGCGAATGCGCTTGATCTTATCGGCAACACCCCGCTCGTCCTGCTCGAAGGCGCCAGCGAGGCGGCGGGCTGCGAAATCTGGGGCAAGTGCGAATTCGCCAACCCCGGAGCCTCGGTCAAGGACC
>JAYSCF010000079.1:0-8700 GCA_041915005.1 Novosphingobium sp. | reverse complement strand
TCATCCACGGCACCAAGCTGGCCGGTATCGAACTCGACCGCAAGACCATGGCCGATCTCGCCATGAACGAAGGCGGCGTGTTCAGCGCCGTGATCGCTCAGGCGAAGGCTGCCCTGCCGGCCTAAGCCGACAGTTGCCAAGATCCTGAAAGGGGCGCGGGTGGCAAGCCATCCGCGCCCCTTTTGCGTTGCAGCGCGGGACACACGCGCCCCGAAACACCTTGCCAAGCCCCTGAGCGACCTGCACTATAGGTAAAACAACGAGGTCATTCGGGAGCTTTGCGTGTCGGGGCAATCGGCTGTCACAGTCCAGTTCCATGCACCTCCGCCCGATCTGCAGCGCTATTTCACAACCTTCTACGCCGTCACGATCACCCCGCCCGACGGCGAGGTCGTATCCGACGCGCTCCAGCCTGAATGGGCCAATCTGCGCATTTTTGCCGGCAGCCGCCCGCGCTGCTGGATCGAAGGCGGGGATCGGCTCGAAGACACCCGCTTCGTCGTTACCGGGCCATCCAGCCGCTGCACCAAATTCGTCATCGGGGCGACCCGGTTCTGGGGCGTGGGCCTGCTGCCGCTGGGCTGGGCGCGGTTTGTCGGCCATCCGGCCGATCTCCATGCCAACCTGATTGCCGATGGCGACACCCACCCCACCTTCGCCCAATTCCGCCCGTTGTCGGACACCCTGTTCGCGGCCGAACCCGATCCCGATGGCGAACTTGCACGGATCTGCGCCTTCTTCCGCGCCCAGCCCGCCCCGCCCCGGCTGGACGAACGGCGGATTTTGAAAATCCATGCCGCCGTGGTCGATCCGCAGATCGCCAGCGTCCATGAACTGGTCGATGCCGTGGGTCTGCGCCAGCGCACGATCGAACGCGTCTGCGATCAGGCCTTCGGGTTTTCGCCCAAGCTGCTGCTGCGCCGCCAGCGCTTCATGCGCAGCCTCGCACAGTTCATGCTCGATCCCTCGCTCAAGTGGATCGGGGCGATGGACGGCCAATATCACGACCAGGCCCAATTCGTGCGCGACTTCCGCGAATTCATGGGCATGAGCCCGCGCGAATACGCCCACCAGCAACACCCCGTGCTCGAACGGTTCATGCAGGAACGCGCCAAGATCCGGGGGGCCGCGGTGCAGACGATGGACCAGCCGAGCCCGGCCGCCGGCCCCGCCGCCTGAAGCGCCAAGCATTTTGGGTTTTGCAGGCGCGCCCGGCATGGCTAAAGGCGCGGTTCCTGACATTTGCCTATCGAACGGACCGGACAACCAGTGGACTACGCAGCAACCCGTGAAGAAGCGCTGGCGCGCATTGCCGCCGCGCAGGATTTGGGCACGCTGGAGCAACTGCGGGTCGAGTTTCTCGGCAAGCAGGGCTCGATCTCGGGCCTGCTGAAAACGCTGGGCGCGATGTCGCCCGAAGACCGCCAGACCGTGGGGCCGCAAATCCACGCGCTGCGCGAAGGGGTGAGCGATGCCCTGACTGCCGCCAAGACGACGCTCGAAAACGCCGTGCTCGAAGCGCGCCTCGCCAGTGAAGGGATCGATCTGTCGCTCCCCGCCCCCGAAGCCCCGCGCGGCAGCGTGCATCCGGTTTCGCAAGTGCTCGACGAACTGGCCGAGATCTTCGCCGACATGGGCTTTGCCGTCGCCACCGGCCCCGAGATCGAGGACGACTGGCACAATTTCACCGCGCTCAACATCCCGGAAAGCCATCCGGCCCGCGCGATGCACGACACCTTCTATTTCCCGGACAAGGATGCCGATGGCCGCGCCATGCTGCTGCGCACCCACACCAGCCCGGTGCAGATCCGCACCATGCTTGATGTGGTGAAGGCCAATCCCGGCGGCGCGCCGATCCGGATCATCGCGCCGGGCCGGGTCTACCGCTCGGACTCCGATGCCACCCACACCCCGATGTTCCATCAGGTCGAAGGGCTGGTGATCGACAAGGGCATTCACCTGGGCCATCTCAAGTGGACGCTGGAAACCTTCCTCAAGGCCTTCTTCGAGCGCGAGGACATCGTCCTGCGCCTGCGCCCGAGCTACTTCCCCTTCACCGAGCCTTCGGTCGAGGTCGACGTCGGCTTTGCCATCGTGGGCGGGAAGCGCGTGCTGGGCGGCAGCGGCGATGCGCCGGGCCACGGCTGGATGGAGCTACTGGGTTCGGGCATGGTCAACCGCCATGTGATCGCCGCCGGCGGGCTCGATCCCGAGGAGTGGCAGGGTTTTGCCTTTGGCATCGGGGTCGATCGGATCGCCATGCTCAAATACGGAATGGATGATTTGCGCGCGTTCTTCGATGGCGATGCCCGCTGGCTCTCGCACTATGGCTTTTCCGCAAACGACGTGCCGACCCTGTCGGCCGGCGTCGGCACCCCGGCATAAGCGAGGACTGCTGCAATGAAATTCTCGCTCTCCTGGCTCAAGGACCACCTTGAAACCACCGCTTCGGCCGATGAAGTCGCCGCCACGCTCAACGCCATCGGGCTTGAAGTCGAAGCGGTCGAAGATCCTTCGGCCAAGCTGACCGGCTTCCGCATTGCCAAGGTGTTGAGTGCCGCGCGCCATCCCGATGCCGACAAGCTGCAGGTGCTTGTCGTCGATCTTGGCGATGGCCAGCCGCTGCAGGTGGTCTGCGGCGCGCCCAATGCCCGTGCGGGGCTGGTCGGCGTGCTGGGGCTGGCCGGTGCGGTCGTGCCGGCGAACGGCATGGTGCTCAAGAAGTCGGCGATCCGCGGGGTCGAATCGAACGGCATGATGTGTTCCACGCGCGAGCTGGAACTGGGCGAGGATCACGACGGGATCATCGAACTGCCCGCAGACGCGCCGATTGGCACCGCCTTTGCCGACTATCACGGCAGCGACCCGGTGTTCGACGTGGCGATCACCCCCAACCGGCCCGACTGCATGGGCGTTTACGGCATCGCCCGCGATCTGGCCGCCGCCGGGCTCGGCACGCTGAAGCCGATTGCGGCCAGCCCGGTTGCCGGCAGCTTCGATTGCCCGACCGAAATCCGCACCGACGATGCGGCAGGCTGCCCGGCCTTCTTTGGCCGCGTGATCAAGGGCGTGAAGAACGGCCCTTCGCCCGAATGGCTGCAGGCCCGGCTCAAGAGCGCGGGCCAGCGCCCGATCTCGGCGCTGGTCGACATCACCAACTATGTCATGCTGGCCTATGGCCGCCCGGCCCACGCCTATGACCTCGCGCAATTGAACGGCGCGATCTTTGCCCGCCGCGCCAAGGACGGCGAAACCGTGCTGGCGCTCAACGGCAAGGACTATGCGCTGGACGCCGACATGACCGTGATCGCCGATGACCGGCAGGTTCACGACATTGCCGGGATCATGGGCGGCGAACATTCGGGCTGCTCGGACGCAACCAGCGATGTCCTGCTCGAAGTCGCCTATTTCGATCCCAAGCGGATCGGCGACACCGGCCGCAAGCTCAACCTCACCTCGGACGCGCGCCAGCGGTTCGAACGCGGGGTCGATCCGGCCTTCCTCGACAAGGGGCTCGATCTTCTCACCCAGCTGATCCTCGAGATCTGCGGGGGCGAGGCTTCCAGGGTCGTGCGCGCGGGCAATCCGCCCAGCGCCGCCAAGATCGTCGCCTATCGCCCGCAACTGGCGCTGCAGCTCGGCGGGGTCGAGATCGCCGACGAGGTGCAGAAGGCAACGCTCGCCGCGCTGGGCTTTGGCACCGATGCCAAGTGGAACGTGATCGTGCCGAGCTGGCGCCCCGATGTTGATGGCGCCGCCGACATCGTCGAGGAAGTGGTCCGCATCCACGGGATCGACAATGTCGCATCGGTTCCGCTGCCGCGCGCCGATGGCGTGGCCCGGCCCACCGCCACCCCGGCGCAGAAGCTGGAGCGCCGCGTCCGCCGCGCCGCTGCTGCCCGCGGGCTCAACGAAGCGGTGACCTGGTCGTTCCTGCCCGAGGCCGAGGCCCTGACCTTTGCCGAGGATGCGGCCAGCCTGTGGGTGCTGGCCAACCCGATCAGCGAAGACATGAAGGCGATGCGCCCCTCGCTGCTGCCGGGGCTGCTGTCAGCCGCGCGCCGCAACGTCGATCGCGGCGCAGCCGGGCTGCGCCTGTTCGAACTGGGCCGGCGCTATCTGCGCGGGGCCGGCGGCGCGAGCGACGAACGCCTGACGCTGGGCGTGGTGCTGGCGGGCGAAAAGACCCCGCGCGGCTGGTCCACCGGCAAGGCGCAGAGCTTCGACGCCTATGACGCCAAGGCCGAGGCCCTCGTACTGCTCGCCGAAGCTGGCGCGCCGGTCGATAACCTGCAGGTCATGGGGGAAGCCGGGCCGCAGTTCCATCCCGGCCAGTCAGCCACGCTGCGGCTTGGCCCCAAGACCGTGCTGGCGCGCTTCGGGATGATCCATCCCGCCGTGCTCAAGCAGTTCGACATCGATGTGCCGGTGGCCGCGGTCGAGCTGTTCCTTGATGCGATCCCGGCCAAGCGCGGCCAGGGCGGCTTTGCCCGCAGCGCCTATGCCCCCCCGGCGCTCCAGGCGGTGAAGCGCGACTTTGCCTTCCTCGTGCCGGCGGACATGCCGGCAGGCGATCTGGTTCGCACGGTCAAGGGCGCGGACAAGGCCAACGTGGTCGCCGCGCGGCTGTTCGATGATTTCCGCGGCGCCGGCGTGCCCGAAGGGCAAAAGAGCCTGGCGGTCGAAGTCACGCTTCAGCCCGGCGAAAAGAGCTACGACGAGGCTGAACTCAAGGCGATCGCCGAACGGATCACCACGGCGGCGGCCAAGCTGGGCGCGGTGCTGCGCGGTTAAGCCGCGCCGCACTGCCCGCGGTGGAGCAGCTTCTGATCGGCCAGCACCAGGGCCATCATCGCTTCGACCACCGGCACGCCGCGAATGCCGACGCACGGATCATGGCGGCCCTTGGTGAACATCTCGGTGGCCTCACCCTCGGGGGTGATGGTCGCTTGCGGGGTGAGGATCGAACTGGTCGGCTTGAACGCCACGCGCACCACCACCGGCTGGCCGGTGGAAATCCCGCCCGCGATCCCGCCGGCATGGTTGGCAAGGAACTGCGGCCCATCGGCGCCGGGGCGCATCGGATCGGCGTTCGCTTCGCCGGTCAGGCGCGCGGCGGCAAAGCCATCGCCAATCTCGACGCCCTTCACGGCGTTGATCCCCATCATCGCGGCCGCCAGTTCGGAATCGAGCTTGGCATAGAGCGGCGCGCCCCAGCCGGCGGGAACGCCCGTGGCCACGCATTCCACCACCGCGCCAACCGAAGAGCCGGCCAGCCGCGCATCATCAACGATCTTTTCCCAGCGCGCCGCAGCCTTGGCATCGGGGCAGAAGAACGGATTGCGCGCGATTTCGGCGGCATCGAAATTGGCCGGATCGATCCGATCACCGCCGATTTCGGAAACATAGCCCAGGATCGTCACTTCCGGGATCACCAGCCGCGCCACCCCGCCAGCGGCAACCCGCGCCGCGGTTTCGCGGGCCGACGAACGCCCACCGCCGCGATAGTCGCGAAAGCCGTACTTGGCATCATAGGCATAGTCGGCGTGGCCCGGGCGATAGGCTTTGGCGACGCCCGAATAGTCCTTCGAACGCTGGTCGACGTTTTCGATCATCAGCGAAATCGGCGTGCCGGTGGTGCGCCCTTCGAACACGCCTGACAGGATCTTTACCGCATCGGGTTCCTGGCGCTGGGTGGTGAACTTCGATTGGCCCGGGCGGCGCGCATCGAGGAACGGCTGGATCACCGCTTCGCTGAGGTCCAGCCCCGGCGGGCACCCATCGACCACGGCGCCAAGGGCAGGCCCATGGCTTTCGCCCCAGGTGGTGAAACGCAGCATACGGCCAAAGGTGTTCACGGACATGAGCGCTGCTTTGGCCAAAAACGGTGGACGGCGCAAGCGCGCGCCCGCTAAGCGGGCTGCCATGTTCATCGTGGTGTTCCGCAATCGCAAGCGCGCCGACATCGACGCTGCCGCCTACCAGGCCGACGCAGCGCGGATGGACAGCCTTGCCCGCGCCCAGCCGGGGTTCGTCTCGTTCAAGTCCTATGTCGCCGACGATGGCGAAGTGATCGCCCTGTCCGAATGGGCCAGCATGGAGGCCGCCCGCGCCTGGGGCGCGCATCCCGATCACGCACAGACCCAGGCCCGCGGCCGGGCGGACTATTACCAGGACTATACCCTCTACACCTGCGAGGATCCTCGCACCCACCGCTTCGAAAGAGACCCGGCGTGAGCGTTACCCTATACGGCATTCCCAATTGCGACACGGTCAAGAAGGCGCGCACCTGGCTTGACGCGCAGGGGATCGCCTACACGTTCCATGACTACAAGAAGGCCGGGGCCGATGCGGCGCAGATTGCGCGCTGGTGCGTAGCGGCCGGCTGGGAAAAGGTGCTCAACCGCGCCGGGACCACGTTCCGCAAGCTGCCCGATGCCGACAAGCAGGATCTCGATGCCGCCAAGGCCGCCGCACTGATGGCTGCGAACCCATCGTGCATCAAGCGCCCGATCGCTGAACATCCCGGCGGGCTGCTGGTCGGCTTCAAGGCCGATGAATGGGCCGCCGCGCTGGGTTGATCCGACGATGAGCCACCTTGAATGGATCGCGGCCGTACTGGGCCTTGCCAATGTCGTGCTGCTGGTGCGGCGCAGCGTGTGGAACTACCCGTTCGGCATGGCCATGGTCGCGCTCTATGTCGCGGTGTTCTGGCAAGCGCGGCTCTATGGCGAAGCCGGGCTGCAGGTGTTCTTCTTCATCGCCCAGGGCTGGGGCTGGTGGCTGTGGCTGCGCATCAAGGGCGCCGACAGCGGGGTGCCGGTGCGCTGGCTCGACGCCCGCAGCCGGGCCGTGTGGCTGGTCGGGATCGCCGCGCTTGCGCTCAATGCCGGGTGGCTGATGCACCGCTTCACCAATGCCGCGGCGCCCTATGTCGACGGGCCGATCACCGTGGCCTCGATCGCCGCGCAAATCCTGCTGGTCTATCGCCGGACCGAGAACTGGCTGCTGTGGATCGTGATCGATGCCGCTTCGGTTTCGCTCTACCTGTGGCGCGGGCTCTACCCCACGGCCGGGCTCTATGTCGCGTTCATGGCGCTGTCGGTGCTGGGGCTGCGCGAATGGATGCGCTTTGCCGCGCAGGGAAAGGCCCCGGCATGACCTTTCGCCTTTGCTTCCACGGCGCGGAAAGCACCGGAAAATCGGTGCTGGCGGACAAGCTCTCGCAGGAACTGGGCGTGCCGTGGGTGCCCGAATATGGCCGGACCTATTGCGAGGAGCGCGGCACCGACCTGGTCATGGACGATCTCCTGGCCATTGCCGCAGGGCACGAAGCTGCGGTCCAGGCAGCCCTGGCCAGCAATCCGCCGCTGGTGATCCTTGATACCGATCCGCTGATGACCGCGGCCTGGGCCGAAATGCTCTACAGCAGCGTGCCCGATGCGCTGCTGGCCTATCCCAAGGCCGATCTCTACCTGCTGTTCGCCCCCGACGTGCCGTGGATCGACGATGGCACGCGGTTTTTCGGCAAGAGCCCGCTGCGCACCCGCTTCGCCGCCCTGGCCGAGGAAATGCTGCTGCGCACGGGCGTGCCATGGCAGCGCATCGGCGGCACCTGGGATGAACGCGAGGCGCAGGTCCGCGCCGTGCTGAACCAGGTCAGCGCCGGCGAATACGCCCGCTAGATCATGCCCGCTGGGCGGTTACGATGTAGTTGAGCGCCAGATCGCCGGACAGGTGCAGCCCCTTCATCGGGGTGAAGCCGATCCCGCGGGGCTCGCCCATCACCAACCCTGCGCCGGCCAGCAATTCGCCGAGTTCCTCGGGCGTGACGAAATCGTCCCAGTGGTGGGTGCCGCGCGGGACCATGCCGATCCGCTCGGCCGCCTCGACCATCAGCCACTTCGACTTGGCCGTGCGGTTGGGGGTGGACAGGATCATCAAGCCGCCCGGCGCCAGGCACTGTGCCAGCGCCGCAAGGAACGCCGCCTTGTCGGCCACGTGCTCGATCACTTCCATCGAACAGACCAGGTCGAACCCGGCCAGGCCCAGCGCCCCGATCTCGCCATGGCGATAGTCGATAGCAAGGCCGGCGCCCGCGGCATGGGCGCTGGCCGCGGCGATGTTCTCACCCGCCGCATCCACCCCGGTGACGGCCGCGCCGAGCCGGGCCAGCGGTTCACAAAGCAGCCCTGCCCCGCACCCCACATCAAGCGCGCGCTTGCCGGAAAGCGGGCGGACATTGTGCGAATCGCCCTGCCAATGGGCATCGATCGCATCCCGGATAAAGCCCAGCCGCACCGGGTTCAGCCGGTGCAGCATCGCCGAGGAACCCTTGGGATCCCACCAATCGGCTGCCAACTGGCCAAAATGGGCCGCTTCCTCGGGCCGGATCGTTGCAGGAGAGGTTGCATTGCTCATCCCCCGTCCCTAACAGGACGCGCGCCGTGCGGCGAGGGGTCGCGCGGGAAAGATTATTGCGGAAAGGTGGGACACGCGTGGCCCGCATCGTGATGAAATTCGGCGGCACCTCGATGGCCGGCTCGGAACGCATCCGCCGCGTCGCCAATATCGTGCGCCGCCAGCAGGCGGCCGGGCACGAAGTGGCGGTGGTGGTTTCGGCCATGGCCGGTGAGACCGACCGACTGGTGAACTTCTGCCGCGAGGCGAACCCGCTCTACGATCCGGCAGAATACGACG
>JAYSCF010000078.1:3372-8763 GCA_041915005.1 Novosphingobium sp. | reverse complement strand
CTGCGAATCGAGTTCGGCGGCCAGCGCCACGCCCTGCTGGCGCTGGTCGAGCGGGATGAACCGGTCCATCTGCGCCAGCGCCTCGCGCGCCTGGGGAAGGCCCTGCTGGCCCGCCAGGCTGGCCAGGGCATAGGCCCGCACCCAATCCTTGGGCACGAGCCCGCCGTTGAAATGGGCAATGCCCAAGAGATATTGTGCGCGCGGATCGCCGCGGTCGCTGGCCGCGCGCAGATAGGGCAGGGCCTTCTCGCGCTCGCCGCGCTGGAACAGCAGCAGGCCAAGATTGTCCGAAGCCTGGAGATGCCCCATCGCCGACGCCTGCGCATAATAGCTTTCCGCGCGGATCAGATCCTGTTTCACCCCGCGCCCCAGCTTGTAGGCCTGGCCCAGGTTGAACAGGGCATCGGCATCGCCCTTGGCGGCCTGATCCTGCCATTCGCGCAGCGCGGCGGCATAGTCCCCGCGCGACCAGGCTTCGCCCCCGCTGCGGGTGTCGGCCAGAGCCGGTGCGGCCAGCATCAGTCCCGATGCGGCCAGCGCCGCGCCAATCAAGTATTTGCGACCCATTGAAAAATCCCGTTGCTTCTCATGCGCATCACGCCCCGTGGCGCAGCCGGGAAATCCACGGGCCACGCCAAGGGCGCCCGCTTGGTAAATCGACATAGTGAAGATCGGGTTAGCGTCGCGCCGATAAGGACAAACCCGTAATTTCGGCACGGCGCGGGCCGCGGCGTTTACCGGAAATTAGGAACGATCTGCGATCCCCCGCAGCCAGTCTCGATTGGAATCGCACCTAACAAGGGGAATGGGCTTTGCGCGTATTGGCATTGGCATCGCAAAAAGGCGGATCGGGCAAGACGACCTTGTCCGGGCATCTTGCCGTGCAGGCCCAGCGCGCCGGCGCTGGGCCGGTGGTCCTGATCGACATCGATCCGCAAGGCTCGCTGTCGGATTGGTGGAACGAACGTGAGGCGGAATATCCCGCTTTTGCCCAGACCACCGTGGCCCGGCTTGCTGCCGACCTGGCCGTGCTGCGCCAGCAAGGTTTCCGCCTGGCGGTGATCGATACCCCGCCGGCGATCACCATGGCGATCCAGTCGGTCATCTCGGTGGCCGAACTGATCGTCGTGCCGACCCGCCCCAGCCCGCATGACCTGTGCGAACGCGCGGGCAAGCCGCTGATTTTCGTGGTCAATGCCGCCACCCCCAAGGCCAAGATCACCTCCGAAGCGGCCGTGGCGCTGTCGCAGCATGGCACCGTTGCCCCGGTGACGCTGCACCACCGCACCGATTTTGCGGCTTCGATGATCGATGGCCGCACGGTGATGGAAGTCGATCCGAATGGGCGATCGGCGCAGGAAGTCACCGCGCTGTGGAACTATATCTCCGACCGGCTTGAAAAGAACTTTCGCCGGACGGTGTTCGCCGCGCCCGCCAGCGTTTCGCCGCTGGCCGGGGTGCATCGCAGCCAGGGCGGCTTTGGCCGCCGGGTGTCCGGGTCTTGAACGGGAGCACGCGAACCATGAGCGAAGCCAAACCTTTCGCATCGCTGGGCGCGAGCCTGCTGGCCCGCAAGGGCAGCGCCCGTCCGGCCATGCGCCCGCAGCTTGCCGCAGTGGCATCGGCCCAGATGCTCGCCGCTGCCGAGGACGATCTCGGCTGGAACGACATGGGCCATGATATGGGCCACCCTGCCGTCCACGAGATTGCCGTTGTGGCCGCCGCCGAACCGGCTGCAGTTCCCGCCGTGGTTGTCCAGCAACAGGATCTGGTCCGCCGCATGGCCGTACCGCGCCGCTCGGCGCTGGCCGATGGGCGGCGCTGCGCGTTCACGCTCAGGGTCGATGCCGAACGCCATCTGCGTCTGCGGCTGGCCTGCACGCTCAAGGGGCGCAGCGCCCAGCAATTGGTGACCGAGGCTCTTGATCGCTTGCTCGCCGAACTTCCCGATGTTGCCCAGCTGGCCCAGCAGGTCGCCCGCAAGGCCTCCAAGTAATCACGTTTCCATGAAAGGGACCGCCATGACCCGCATCCGCAACCGCCGCAAGATCAAGGCCCTGGTGGGGCTGCCCGCCGGCCTTGCTGGCGTGCTGGCCATCGCCCTGGTGGCCAGCACCGGGGTCAGCACCACGGCTGCGGCCCGGCCCAGCCCGGATCGCACCGTAGCCAAGGTCCAGGAAGCGCTGGCCAAGGGCAAGACCGCCAAGGCGATCGAACTGGCCGAAGAAGTCGTGGCCGCGTCCCCGCGCGAGCCGGCCTACCGCGCGCTGCTCGGCACGGCCTATCTCAAGGGTGGGCGGTTTGAATCCGCGGCCCAGGCGCTCAACGATGCGATGAAGCTGGGTGACAACAGCGCGCGCACCGCGCTGGCGCTGGCGCTGGCCGAAATCGGCGCGGGCGCCCCGCGCGATGCGGTGGCAATTCTTGATGACTGGCGCGATGCCATCCCGCCGGCCGACCGCGGGCTGGCGTTGGCGCTGGCCGGGGAAACCGGGCGCGGGGTAGCGATCCTGGCCGATGCGCTGCGCGGGGGTGAAAACACCCCCAAGGTGCGCCAGAACCTGGCCTATGCCTATGCGCTTGATGGGCGCTGGCGCGAGGCCCGGTTGATGGCCGCGCAGGACGTACCCGCCAACCAGATCAGTGACCGGATCGGCGAATGGGCTTCGCGCTCGCGCCCCGAAGACCATCGCCAGCGCGTGGCGGCGTTGTTGTCGGTGCCGGTGCGCGCCGACCAGGGACAGCCCACCGCGCTGGCGCTCGTCGACAGTCCGGCCAACGAACAGGTGGCTGCCGAAAGCGGCGCTCTGGCCAGCTTGCAGCCGGTTGCGGCGCGCCCAGCGCCGATGGCGGGGGAATTGCCCGCCGTGACGCCGGCGCAAAGTGAACCGGCGGTCGATCTGGCGCAATATCGCCCGGTGGTGGCTCCCATGCCAGCGCCGGTTGCGACGCCCGTGCCGTTTGCTGCTGTTGCCCCTGTGCCAGCGCCCGAACCCGTCGCCGTGGCTCCGGTCCCGGTCCGCACCGTGCATGCTGCTCATGCCATGGCCCCGGCTCCGCGCCGGGTGGCCAATGCCCGCCCGGCAGTCCGCGGCGCCGTGGCGGCCAAGGGAACCCACCTCGTCCAGCTTGGCGCGTTTTCGAGCCAACAGGGCGCCCGCCGGGCCTGGGGCATCTATGCCGCGCGCAGCCCCCAGCTCAAGAAATACCGCATGACGATTTCGGGCGTGACCGTACGCGGCAAGCGCTATTGGCGGGTTGCTGCCGCCGGCTTTGATGCCGGCGGCGCCAGCGGCCTGTGTTCAAGCCTCAAGGCACGGGGCGGCACCTGCTTTGCCTATGCCGTGCGCCCGGCGGCAGCGCCAATGCGCGGCGCCAAGCCTGCACCGATGCTGGCCAAGGTCCAGCCCGCGCGCAGCCCGGCCGGCCCGGCCAACGCCCGCCGCCACTGATTTTCAGCGCCTAGGATGAACCGGCCCCTTCCGCCCCGTGCGGGAGGGGCTGGTCGTTTCAGCCGATCGCAGCGCTGCCCTTGAACAGCGCGGTGACCCGGCCCTGAACGCCTTGCCGGTCGAACGGTGTATTGCCCGCCGCTGCCGCCATCTTGTCCGACGAGACAACCCACGGGCGCTCGGGATCGACTAGGGCGATGTCGGCTTCGGCCCCCACTTCAAGCTGGCCCGCGTTCACGCCCAGCAGCATGGCGGGATTCCCCGCCAGCAGGGCAAAGGCGCGCGCCGTGTCGATCACGCCATCGCGCACCAGTCCGAGGGTTAGCGGCAGCAGCGTTTCCGCCCCCGCCATGCCGGGTTCGGCATCGGCAAAGGGCAAGCGCTTGTCTTCCGGCCCGCGCGGATCATGACCCGAGGCGATGACATCGATCGTCCCGTCGGCCAGCGCGGCGCGCACGGCCTGCCGGTCGGCCTCGCTGCGCAGCGGCGGGGAAAGGCGGGTAAAGGTGCGGAAATCGCCGATCGAGACATCCGACAGCATGAAGTGTGCGGGCGTAACCCCGGCTGTTACCGCCAGCCCGCGCGCCTTGGCGGCGCACACCAGCCCCAGCGCGGCGGCCGTAGTGACCTGGCGCAAGTGGAGCCGCGCCCCGGTCAGTTCGGCCAGCGCAATGTCGCGGGCCACGGCCAGGGCTTCGGCCTCTGCCGGGGCAGAGGGCAGGCCCAGCCGGGTGGCCATTTCGCCCGCAGTGGCAACGGCATTGCCGGTCAGCCCGGCATCCTCGGCATGGGTGACGACCACCAGACCCAGCATCGCGCAATAGGACAGCAGGCGGTGCATCGTGCCCGAATCCGCGATCCAGCGCCGCCCGGTGGCAACCGCCTTGGCCCCGGCATCGCGCATCAGCGCCAGTTCGGCCAGCTCGCGCCCTTCAAGGCCCTTGGTGGCGGCGGCCAGTGGGTGAACCCACAGGTCGGGCTTGCCCGACTGCGCGGCAAACCGCACCGCCGCGGGCTTGTCGAGCACGGTGCCCTGATCGGGCATCAGCGCGGCGCGGGTGATCCCGCCGAAATGGAACGCGGGCTTGTCGATCGCGAAAACGCCCAGATCGACCAGCCCCGGTGCGATCAGCGCGCCGTGCGCATCGATCACGCGGTCGCCGTCCTGCGGGGTGATGGCTGCGCCCAAGGCGGCAATGCGCCCATCGACGCAGCGCAGCGATCCGGCCTGCGGTTCGCCCGCGGCGCCCACGATCCGGCCGTTGGTGATGGTCAGCGGTGCCACGGTCTTCATGCCCAGCCCTCCAGCCCGCGTGCTTTCCGGGTCAGCACTTCAAGACAGGCCATGCGGATTGCGACCCCCATTTCGACCTGCCGGGTGATCAACGAACGCCCGGCCATGTCGGCCACGGTGCTGTCGATTTCCACCCCGCGGTTCATCGGCCCGGGGTGCATCACCAGCGCCTCGGGCGCCGCTTTCGCCAGCCGTTCCGGGGTCAGGCCATAGAGGTGGCGATATTCGCGCGGGGAGGGGATGAATTGCCCCTCCATGCGTTCCTGCTGAAGCCGCAGCATCATCACCACGTCGGCGCCGTCCAGCGCGGCGTCGAAATCGTGGCAGGGGGTGACCTTCATCGCCTCGATCCCGGCGGGCATCAGCGCGGGCGGGGCGCAGACCCGCACCTCGGCGCCGAGCGTGGTCAGGCAGTGGATGTTCGAACGCGCAACCCGGCTGTGCAGGATATCGCCGCAGATCGTGACGGTCAGCCCGCCGAAATCCTCGCGGCCCCGCTCCTTCAGTGCGTGGCGGATGGTCAGGGCGTCGAGCAGGCCTTGGGTGGGGTGTTCGTGCTGGCCGTCACCGGCGTTGAGCACCGGGCAATCGACCTTGTCCGCGATCAGCCGCACCGCGCCCGATGACTGGTGCCGGATCACGATC
>JAYSCF010000078.1:0-3362 GCA_041915005.1 Novosphingobium sp. | reverse complement strand
ATCGCCGTATCGATCAGGGTTTCGCCCTTTTTCACGCTCGATTGGGCCACGTGCATGTTGACCACGTCGGCGCCCAGCCGCTTGCCCGCGATCTCGAAGGACAGCAGCGTGCGGGTGGAATTTTCGAAGAAGGCGTTGATGATCGTCAGCCCGGCAAGCCGATCGACCCGCTTGTGCGGCTGGCGGTTGAGTTCGACCCATTGTTCCGCTTCATCGAGCAGGAACAGGATCTCCCACGGGGCGAGTCCTGCCAGCCCCGTCAAATCGCGGTGCGGGAAGGCGGCGGAGCCGGCAGGGTAGCGGCTCGCGGGGCGTGCGTCTGGCGATGTCATTGAAGACAGCGCCCTATCCCTGCACCGCCTCGGGCTCAAGTGCGAAGTGCATTCGGCGGTGGACAAGGCACGCCGGTCGAGCCGGGTCTGGCCAAGCTGCCCGGTGCTGCCTATGGCTGGGGCGAACCAAGGCCAAGGAATACAGCATGATTTTTGCCCGCAAGGTCTGGCACCTGTTTGTCGCGATCAAGGACGGGCTGGTGCTGCTGTTCATGCTGCTGTTCTTTTTCGCGCTTTACGCCGCCTTGACCGCGCGGCCGGGCACGGCGCAGCTGCGCGAGGGTGCCTTGCTGCTCAAGCTGGATGGGGCGGTGGTCGAGGAAACCTCGATCAACGATCCGCTCTCGGGCCTGGTCACGGGTGAGCCGCCGGCGCGCGAATATGCCGCGCGCGACGTGGTGCGCGCGCTGCGCCTCGCTGCCAGCGACGATCGCATCAAGGCCGTGGTGCTTGATCTGTCGCGCTTCGATGGCGGCGGGCTGGTCCACATGGAGGAAATCGGCGCGGCGATGGACGCGGTGCGCGCCGCGAAGAAGCCCGTTCTGACCTATGCGGTCAGCTATGTCGATGATGGCGTGATGCTGGCCGCCCACGCCACCGAGGCCTGGGTTGATCCGATGGGCGGAGCCTTCGTGGCCGGGCCGGGGGGCAACGGGCTGTATTATGGCGCGCTGCTTGAACGGCTCAAGGTCAAGGCGCACGTGTTCCGGGTTGGCACTTACAAGGATTTCGTCGAACCCTATGTCCGCAGCGATCAGTCCGCGCCTTCGAAGGAAGCGCGCAAGGCGCTTTACGGTGCCGTGTGGGACAACTGGAAGGCCAATGTCGCCAAGGCGCGGCCCAAGGCCAATCTGGCGCTGGTCACCAGCGATCCGGTCGGCTGGGTCAAGGCCGCAGGCGGGGATGCAGCCAAGGCCGCACAGAGCGCCGGGCTGGTCGATCGGCTGGGCGACGAGGTTGCCTTTGGCGAGCGGGTCAAGCAGCTGGTCGGCGCCGATCCGGGCGATTCGCAGCCGGGCACCTTTGCTCATTCGACCATGGCTGCGCTGCTTGCCGCCCATCCGGCCCCGCGGGATGGCAGCGCCGTGGCGGTGGTGACCGTGGCGGGCGAGATTGTCGATGGCGAGGCCGGGCCGGGCAGCGCCGGCGGTGACCGGATCGCCGCGCTGATCGACGAAGCCAATGCCGATGATGCTGCCGCGCTGGTCTTGCGGGTCGATTCGCCCGGCGGCTCGGTCATCGCATCCGAACGGATTCGCGCCGCGCTCGAACGTTTTCGCGCAAAGGGCCGTCCGGTGGCCGTTTCCATGGCCAACATGGCGGCAAGCGGCGGCTATTGGGTGTCGACCCAGGGCCAGCGGATCTTTGCCGAACCTGGAACCATCACCGGCTCGATCGGGATCTTCGCGATCATTCCCAGCTTTGAAGGCACGCTGGCCAGTTATGGCGTGACCACCGATGGGGTGCGCACCACGCCGCTGTCAGGCCAGCCCGACCTGCTCGGCGGACTGACGCCCGAAACCGAGGCGATGCTCCAGGCCAATATCGAGAACGGCTATGCCCGTTTCGTTGGCCTGGTTGCCAAGGCCCGCGGCAAGACCCCGGCGCAGGTCGATGCCGTGGCGCAGGGGCGGGTCTGGGATGGCGGCACTGCGCGGCAGCTGGGGCTAGTTGATCAGTTCGGCGGGCTTGACGATGCCCTGGGCTGGGCGGCGAAGGCGGCCAAGCTGGAAACCTGGCATCCGCACTATTATGGCACCCCGGCCGATCCGCTGGGGTCGCTGCTTGAACGCTTCGCCGGCGGCGACGAGGACCGCGAGGGCCGCAGCCTGATTTCGACCGGGCGTGATTTTGTGGGGATAGCCGCCGCGCGCCAGCAGCAGGCGGTGGGGCGGGTCGGGACCGATCTGGCGCGGCTGCTTTCGGCATGCGGGGCCCAGGCCTATTGCCTGGAATGCCCGGTTCCGGCCGGCCAGACCCCGCCGCCGCGCGCACGGCTGCGGATAATCGCCCAGCTTCTGGCCCTGCTCGGGATCGCTTGAGCCTATCGCCCTTGCCCTTTCGCATCGGGGCCACTAAGGGCCACCGCTTGATTCCGTATATCCGTGCGCGCCTTGGCGGGTTCGGGGATACGGACTTCGTCGGGCCGCGGGCGTGGCGGAATTGGTAGACGCGCTGGTTTTAGGTACCAGTATCGCAAGATGTGGGGGTTCGAGTCCCTTCGCCCGCACCAGTTCAGCCCGGCGCAACGGCGCAATACGGATGCATTCTAGAAGGCTTCATTTGTCATGCAGATTGTCGAGACCAGCAACGAGGGTTTGAAGCGCGCCTACACGGTGAAGATCGCCGCGAAGGACATTGCCGCGCGGATCGAGGGCGAAGTGTCCAAGATCGCTCCGCAGGTGCGCATGCCCGGTTTCCGTCCCGGCAAGGTGCCGGCGAACCTCGTCAAGAAGATGCACGGGCCGCAGCTTCATCAGGAAGCGCT
This sequence comes from Novosphingobium sp., assembly GCA_041915005.1. Lineage (GTDB taxonomy): Bacteria > Pseudomonadota > Alphaproteobacteria > Sphingomonadales > Sphingomonadaceae > Novosphingobium. Next base: position 542 of record JAYSCF010000078.1, on the reverse strand, counting down.
CAACACCTCGGTGCGTGAAGCGCTCGACAAGGTGATCGCCGACAACAAGCTGCGTCCCGCGATGCAGCCGCAGATCGACCTTGGTGAAGGCTATGAAGAAGGCAAGGACGCCGAGCTGACCGTCAGCCTCGAAGTGCTGCCCACGATCGAAGCCCCCTCGCTCGATGGCCTCAAGCTGGAAAAGCTGACGGTTGCCGTGAGCGATGCCGAAGTCGACGAACAGGTCGCCCGCATCGCTGCCGGCGCCAAGAGCTTCACCGACGCCAAGAAGGGCAAGAAGGCCGAAAACGGCGATCAGCTGATCATCGACTTCGTCGGCAAGCTCGACGGCGTTGAATTCGACGGCGGCAAGGCCGAAGACGCTGCGCTGGAAATCGGTTCGGGCCGGTTCATCCCGGGCTTCGAAGAACAGCTCGTCGGCGCCAAGCTGGGCGATGAAAAGACCATCACCGTGACTTTCCCGGCTGACTATCCGGCCGAAAACCTCAAGGGCAAGGACGCCACCTTCGACATCACCGTCAAGGCGGTGAAGGTTGCCGGCG
>JAYSCF010000077.1:0-8889 GCA_041915005.1 Novosphingobium sp. | reverse complement strand
TGGGCCTCGACATGATGCTGCGGACCTGCACCATCCAGGTCAACCTCGACTATTCGAGCGAAGCCGACATGGCGCAGAAGTTCCGCACCAGCCTGGCGCTGCAACCCCTGGCAACCGCGCTGTTCGCCAATTCGCCCTTCACCGAGGGCAAGCCCAACGGGTTCCTGTCCTATCGCAGCCATATCTGGTCCGATACCGACCCGGCCCGCACGGGCATGCTGCCCTTCGTGTTCGAAGACGGCTTCGGCTATGAACGCTACGCCGAATACATGCTCGACGTGCCGATGTATTTCGTATTCCGCGACGGCAAATACATCGATGCCGCGGGCCAGAGCTTCCGCGATTTCCTCGCTGGCAAGCTGCCCGCGCTCCCCGGCGAACTGCCGACCGAAAGCGATTGGCAGGATCACCTTTCCACCGCCTTCCCCGAAGTGCGGCTCAAGAGCTTCCTCGAAATGCGCGGGGCCGATGGCGGCCCGTGGAACCGGATCTGCGCCCTGCCCGCGTTCTGGGTCGGCCTGCTTTACGATCAAGGCGCGCTCGACGCGGCGTGGGATCTGGTCAAGGGCTGGGACATGGCCGGGCGCGAGACGCTGCGCGCAGCGGTGCCCAAGCTTGGGCTCGATGCGCCGCTGCCGGGCGGCGGCACGCTCAAGGACATTGCCGGCGAAGTGATCGACATCGCGCGCGGCGGGCTGCGCGCGCGCGGCAAGCTCAACGCGATCGGCGAAAGCGAAGCCGGCTTCCTCGCCCCGCTCGAGGAAATCGTGCGCTCGGGCAAGGTTCCCGCCCAGCGCCTGCTCGACCGGTTCCACGGCGAATGGGGCGGCGATATCACCCGCGTTTACGACGAGGCGATGTGATGGCGATCCTGGTTGTCGGTCAGTTCCGCATTCCGGCCGAACGGATGGCCGAAGCCCGCCCGATGATGCGCAAGGTCATGGAAGCGACCCGCGCCGAAGACGGCTGCATCGAATACAATTACGGCGAAGACGTGCTTGATCCCGGCCTCATCCGGGTCAGCGAAGTCTGGGCCTCGCGCGAGCAGCTGGCGGTCCACTTCAAGGCTCCGCACATGGCGGTCTGGGCCGAGGAACGCGCCGGGCTTGGCCTCACCGGGCGCGACATCAAGGTATACGAAGCCGACGCGGGCACGGCGGTCTAGTTACCCGGCAATACCTTGCGCCGGGCGCGCAGGGCGCTGGCGATGCGGTGAAGCGGCGCGGTGATCGCGCCGTGGTGGTTCATCCACTCCCAATAGGCGCGGTATTTCGCGTCTTCGGCCAGGAGGTGGCGCTCCTCGGTCTTGGCCCGCCAGAAATAGATCGCGCTAACGCAGCCGAGGAAAAACGTGTTGCGCACCGCATCGGTCAGCGAACCATTGGCCACCACCCACGGCATCGCCGCACACCACCAGAACGCGTTCTTGGCCAAATAGGCCGGGTGGCGGGTGAAGCGATAGGGGCCGTTCGTCAGCACGCCGCGATAGGTCAGGTTGGAAAAGCGGATACCGAAGGCCACCGTCGCCCAGGCATAGCAGCCCGTCAGCAGCACCAGCCACAGCGCCCAGCCCCAGGCCAGCGCGCCGCTTTCGCCGATCACCCGGTGCCAGGTGTCATCGCCCCAGGTGTTGGCCAGGTAGAACAGCGGCCGGTCGGGCGGGTTCATCAGCTGGAACGGGGGATAGCACATCAGCGCCGCAACCCAGCCCGCCAGCAGCGGATTGGCCGAGCGGATCTGCGCATCGAGCGGCTTCATGGTCAGGATATAGCCAACCGTGCCAACCTGTTCATCGAGCACGAACATCAGCGTGATCAGGATCGCGCTCACCCCCACCGGTGAGGCCAGGAAAGGGGTCCAATCGGGCGCAACCAGGTTGGCAAAGCCCCCCGGCACGATCGAGATCATAAACGCGGTGAAAAAGCCCTTCACCGCCCAGGCCCGCCAGTGGATCGCCACTTGCCGCGGATCGAACCGCTCGCGCCCGACCAGCATCGCGCCGAAATGCCAGGCCGGATCGCGCGGCTCCACCATCACCCGGTCAAGCCAGATGACATAGGGGATCGAGGCCAGCAGCAGCGGCACCGCCAGGGCACCCAGCACCTGCATGGCGATCAAATAGGGCCCCGACCAATACCACCGCCCAAGGCAATAGAGTGCGGCGATCACCGCCCAGGTCGCCCACAGCCCGGCAAGCTTGGGAATCGCGGTGTCGAGCGCCTCGGCGAGTGGACGGGGCCGCGTCCAGTCCAGCCCGGTCGAGGCGCGGCGGTGGACCTTGTCGACCAGCAGCGACCAGCCGACCATCGGCAGGGCGGTGAACACCAGCCCGGTCAGCGCCGCGTGCGGCCCGGTCAGCCGTTCACGCGGGCCAGGCAGATCGAGGCTTGCGACCAGTTCGGGCCAGAAATGACACAGGCCGATCCACAGCCCCAGCCCGATCAGGCCGACAAGCCCGACCACCGCGGAAACATCGCTGGGCGGAAGAGAGGCTGGAGAGGAGGCGCGAGGGTCCATTCCCCGCCCCTAGACCCCGAAGGGTTAAGGGCGGGGAAACGGACTATCCGTCAGCGAAACGCGGTCACCTTGCCGGCGTCGTCGAGCACATAGAGCATGCCGCCCGCAACAACCGGCGAAAGGGTGATCGGGGCCTTGAGCTGCCCGGTCTGCTGCGGCTGGCCATCGGTGACGCTGGCGGCATAGAGTTCGCCGCGCGAATTGACGAACCACAGCCGTTCGCCCGCCAGCACCGGGCCGGACCAGAACACCGGGTTCTTTTTCTTCTTTTCGTTTTCGAAGCGGGCCAGCTGGGTCATCCAGCGCACGTGGCCGTTCGAGCGGGCGATGCACAGCAGCTTGGCATCGTCGGTCAGGGTGAAGATCCAGTCCCCCGCCACCGCCGGGGTCGAAATCCCCGCGAGGTTGAGTTCCCAGATGCGCTGGCCGGTAACCAGTTCATAGGCGGCCATGCGCCCGCCCTGACCCAGCGCAAAGACCCGGCCGCGATCGATGATCGGATCGGCGTCGATATCGGTCAGCACGCCAACCGTGGTCGACAGCGAGGTGCGCGCCAGCGCATCGTTCCACAGCTGACGGCCGTTTTCGTAGCGGTAGGCCACCAGTTCGCCGGTCGAGAAGCCCGAAATCACCGTACCCTGCCCTGCGGCGGGCGCGGCCACGCCGAACACCCCGGTCTGGCCGGTGGCGGCGGTTTCGTGCCACAGCTGGGCCCCATCGGCGATGTCGAGCGAGAAGATCTGGTTGTCCTGGGTCATCACGAACACCGCGTTGAACGCGATGGTCGGCGAACCGCGCAGCGGCCCGGCGGGCTTGACCTTCCAGATCACATTGCCGTTGGCGGCATCGAGCGCGGCGACTTCGCCCACCCCGGTGGTGACATAGACCTTGCCATCGGCAAAGGCCGCGCCGCCACCATAGACCGAGGTGGAACCATCGCCCTTGATTTCAAAGCTGCGGGTCCAGTGCTCGGCCCCGCTGGCAGCGTCAAAGGCGTGAACCACGCCCTGGGTATCCATCACGAACAGCTGTCCGCCACCAACCACCGGCGAGGCGGCAAGACGCTGGGTCTTCGACGAACCGGCGATCTTGGCGCTCCAGGCGCGCTGAGGGTTCGCCCCGATCGCAAGGTTGCCATAGGACTTGCTGGCGGTGCCGCCCGCCTGAGGCCAATCGGCATTGGCGGTGGCTGGCGGCACGACCACCGCCACGCTGGCCAGATCGGCATCGACCTTGGCCCCGGATTCGACCCGGCTGAGGATCGCCACGCGGTTGCCCACGGTCGGCGTTGCGGGCTTGCCCTTGCCGCCGAATGCGCCGCAGCCGGTCAGGCCAAGGGCCAGAACCAGCGCCAGCGGGGCAGCGAGGCGAAGCGAAGTACCGGAACTGCGGAAAAGCGAAGTCGAAGGCATCGGATAGTCCTTGATTGGTCCGGTCACTGCTTGGCAGGTGCGGCGGCCGCCGCCGGAGCAGCAGCAGGGGCATTGGCAGAGGCGGCCGCGGCATTGGCGGCGGCTTCGATCTGGGCCATGTCGACCCCGGCGTCATAGCCCAGCTGGCCCGCCAGCTGGCGCACCCGCACGCGGATCGTCTTGGGGGTGCCGGCATCCTTGCCGATCGCGGCGAGCAGCGGCCCGGCCTTGTCCGGCTGGCCCTGCTTGAGCAGCGCCAGCGCGGTCAGTTCACCGGCGCTGCCGAACCAGGCATTGCCGGGAATCGCCAGCGGCTTGAGCCGGGCAATCACTTCGGCCGGGGGCAGCTTGTCGAACTGCAGCGTGACCGCGCGGATCAGCGCCAGATCGCGGAACGGCTGCGGCGCGCCATCATTCGCGGCCACTTCGGAAAATTCCTTGGCCGCGACATCGCTCTTGCCCTGTTCCTGCATGATCGCGGCGTGCAGCAGCGTGGCATTGGCGCGGCTGCCCGCGCTGCCTTCCTTCATCAGCGGCTCGAGATCGCGGGCGCTGGCATCGGCGGCGATCCCGCCCGAACCGAGCTTGTCGAGCGCCAGGATCGTGCGTTCCGACATTTCCGCCGCCGCGGTTTCGCGGGAATGGTCCCAGTAGAGATAGCCCGCCAGGCCCACCAGCCCGGCGATGATCACCCCCGCCAGCGGCTTGCCATATCGCTGGCCGAGCCGCAGCAGATCGTCCTGACGCAGCGCATCATCGACTTCGCGCAGAAACCCGTCCTGCGCGGCCGCTTCGCGATCGTTGGAACCATTCGAGGGATTGGAAGGAGACAGGGCCAAGGGAATGCCTTTTTCACGCTTGTGAGTGTGTTGCCCGGGTGTTTAGCGAATGGGCGGGTCTTTTCAACGCCTGTCTCTGGCTTTCCCCCGGTGAAGCGCGGGTGAACGGGCCATTTCAGGGGAAGCTCACCCGCCCCAGTGCCCCGGCATAGGTACGGCGATAGGCATCGACCATCGCCGCCTCGTCGTATTCGGCCTCGGCCCGCTGGCGATTGGCCTTGCCCACCGCCGCGCGCAGGGCCGGATCGGCGGCCAGTTCGCCCAGCGCCGCCGCCAGCGCCGCATCGTCGCCCACCGGGGTGATGAACCGGCGATTCTCCCCCGCGACCATTGCCTCGACATCGCCGACCCGCGGGCTGGCCACGGCAAGGCCGGCAGCCATCGCCTCGATCACCGAGATCGGGAACTGCTCGCTGTCGGATGACAAGGCGAACAGGTCAAACAGGCCAAGCACTTGCGCCGGATCGGCCACAAAGCCTGGCAGATGGACGCGGTGGCCGATCCCCAGTTCGCCTGCCACCGCACGGATCGCATCGCGTTCCGGCCCTTCGCCCAGAATCACCAGCTGCCACTGCGCCGGCAGCGCGGCAAAGGCGCGCACCAACCGCGGCAGGTTCTTGACCGCGCGCAGCCCGGCCAGCGTGCCCAGCCACAACTCGTCCTTGCGCTTGATCACCCGGGGCAGCGCATCGGGGCGGCAGGGGTGGCCATAGGCCGCAACCGGTATCCCGTTGGCGATCCGCCGCACCATTGCGCGCGGCTGGCGCCAGACCTGCCGGGCGATGCCTTCAAGCCGCTGCGAGGGCACGACCAGCCCCTGGGCCCGCGCCAGGGCCAAGCGGCGGAACCAGTTGCGCAGCGGCTTGAGCCGCTCGGCCTCGTCCTGGTTGAAGCCATCCTCGTGGTGGACCAGCGGCGGCAGACCCAGCGCCTCGGCGAACAGGGTATGGGCCATGACCGCGTCCATCGCCCCCCAATTGTAGGTCAGGACCAGATCGTGCCCCAGCATCGCCTGGGCGATGCGGTGCAGACGGCGCGGAAACGGCCGCCCGGCCAGCGCCGGAAAATCATCGGGATAGGCCACCGGTATCGCCGGATCGATCGCGCTGGCGGCCGACAGTTCGCCCGGCACCGCCGAAATCACGACGTGTTCCACCTGCGGGCCGAAGGCGTTCATCAGCTTGGCCGCGCGCAGTTCCTTGCCGCCCGCCGCAAAGCTGGAATGAAGGTGAAGCAGGCGCAAGCCGCTTATCCCAGCCGCGCCAACAGCCGATCGAGCGCGGCCACGGCCTCGGGCTCATCAAGCATCGGCGCATGGCCAACCCCGGGCACGGTGACCGCCTCGGCCTCGGGCAGCACCTTGGCCATGCGGCGATGCACCTTGTCCGACAGCACATCGGACAATTCGCCGCGCAGCAGCAGCACAGGCTTGCCCGTCAACCCATCGAGCGCGGGCCAGAGATCAACCCCGGCCTCGCCCCCGGGCTGGGCCAACGGCTCGGCGATCTTCATGTCATAATCGAACACGATCCGCCCGTTGCTGCCCACCACCATGCAGCGCTTGGCCATGGCCAGCCAATCGGTGATTTCATAGCCAGGAAAGGCATTTGCCTGCGTTTCTTCAAGCGCACGCGCAGCATGCATCCAGGTTTCGAAGCTGCGCCCCTGCCCGACATAGCCGCGAATTCGCTCAAGCCCTTCGGCTTCGATTTCGGGTCCGACATCGTTGAGCAGCGCGCCGGCCAGCCGTTCAGGCATGGTCATGGCCATGATCATCGTCATCAACCCGCCCAGCGAGGTTCCCAGCGCCACGATCCGGCCGATCTGCGCCTCTTCGAACAGCGCAGCGAGATCCTCGACATATTGCACCGGATTGTAGGTTGCCGAATCCTTGGCATAGGCGCTGTCGCCGCGGCCGCGCAGTTCCGGGCAGATCACCCGCCATTGCCCGGCAATGCGGCTGGCAACGTGGGCGAAATCGCGGGCATTGCGGGTCAAACCCGGCAGGCAGACCACCACCGGGCGGTCATCACGCCCGGCATAGTCGCGGTAGTGCAGCTTGAGCCCGTCCCGGCTGGTCCAGAAACGGTCGGCGAAATCGCTCATCGGTCAGATCGCATCCTTGGCGTTACGGCCCTTGGCGTTACAGCTTGTGCCGCAAGGGGTTCGCGGCCACTATTGCCGGATGCGAGCCGATCCGCAAGCCGCCCCCTACACCCCCGACACGCCGATCACCAGCCTTGCGGCGTGGTTGGCCGACGAAGTCGCGCCTGCCGACTTTCCCGAAACCCGGCTGCGCTTTCGCAACCGCCGCTGGGACAGCGCAGTGGGGCTTGGCGGGCTGAGCGATGCCGACTGGCTGCGCCATTTCGGCCGGTTCGAACCCCTGCCCGGCAATCTCCCCGCGCCGCTGGCGCTGCGCTATCACGGCCACCAGTTCAGGGCCTACAATCCCGACCTTGGCGACGGGCGCGGCTTCCTGTTTGCGCAGCTGCGCGATGCGGGCAGCGAGCAGTCCGGCGGACGCCTGCTCGATCTTGGCACCAAGGGTTCGGGGCTTACCCCCTACAGCCGCACGGCCGATGGCCGGCTGACGCTGAAAGGCGCGGTGCGCGAAATCCTCGCCACCGAAATGCTCGAAGCCCTGGGAGTGAACACCAGCAAGACCTTTTCGGTGGTCGAAACCGGCGAGGAGCTGTTCCGGCAGGATGAACCTTCGCCGGCGCGCTCGGCGGTGCTGGTAAGGCTCAGCCACGGGCATATCCGCATCGGCACGTTCCAGCGCCTTGCCTTCCTGCAACAGCGCGCGGAAATGGCCGAGCTGATCGGCTACTGCCTGACGCAATTTCCCGGGCCGCCCCCGCCCGGCGATGCCCCCGGGCGCGATGAACCGGCGGTGATCCTGCTGCACCAGGTGGTCGAACGGCTGGCCCGGCTCGCCGCCCAATGGATGGTCGCCGGTTTCGTCCATGGCGTGCTCAACACCGACAACATGAACGTCTCGGGCGAAAGCTTCGACTATGGCCCGTGGCGCTGGTTGCCGACCTGGGATCCGGGGTTCACCGCGGCCTACTTCGATCATGCCGGGCTCTATGCCTTTGGCCGCCAGCCCGAGGCGCTGCACTGGAACTGCGGCCAATTGGCCGTGGCGCTGCGCCAAGTGGCCGAAGCCCCGCCGCTGATTGCCGCGCTCGAACGCTTTGGCCCGCTCTACCAGGCGGCGCTGGCGCGCCAGTTCCTGTGGCGGCTCGGGTTGCAGTCGCAAGGATTTGACGCTGACTTCGCGCTGGTCGGCGCGGCCGAACGCACGATGCGCGAAACCGGCATGGCCCCCGACCTGTTCTTCCACCGCCACCGGTTCGGCCGGGGCGATCCGGCCACCCCGTTTGGCGAGCTGGCACAGCAGTTCAAATCCGCCGGACAAGATGATGATTTCTGGGATGAAACCAGCCCGCCGATGCTGCTGATCGATCAGGTCGAAGCGATCTGGGCAGCGATCGACCAGCGCGATGACTGGGCGCCCTTGCACGACACGGTGGCCCAGATCCGCCGGCTCGACGCCGCCTTGGGACGGGGGCCGGATACGGTATTTTAACGCTGCCTGGGTTGGCAATTGCCAAGGCTTTCCATGCCATGACGCAGCCGCTATGCCTGGCCCAGACCCGGGGATCGCAACCCACAGCTACGGGACACCACAGTTGACGAGCGCAGATATCATTTCGTTTGAACCGGCCACCGGCGCCGAATTGTGGCGCGGCAAGCGCGGCGATGTTGACGAACTTGTCGCCCGCGCCCGTCGGGCCTGGCCGGCCTGGGCCGCCCAGCCGCTGTCCACCCGGATGGAACTGGTGCGCCGCTTTGCCAACGAAGTGCGCAAGGAAAGCGAAAAGCTCGCCACGCTGATCGCGCGCGAAACCGGCAAGCCGCTGTGGGAAGCGCGCACCGAAGTCGAAAGCGTGGTCAACAAGGTCGAGATTTCGATCCGCGCCTATGCCGAGCGCACCGCCCAGCGCAAGCTCGACAATGCGCTGCAAGGCACGGCCGCGCTGCGCCACAAGCCGCATGGGGTGATGGCGGTGCTGGGCCCCTACAACTTCCCCGCGCACCTGCCCAACGGCCAC
>JAYSCF010000076.1:0-8952 GCA_041915005.1 Novosphingobium sp. | reverse complement strand
GATCATCGCTGCCAGGAAGATGCTCACCGGCAGGGGGCGGGCCATCAGGTCCACCAGCGCCGGGCCCGGGCATAGCCCACCCAGCCCCCAGCCGATCCCGAACAGCGCCGCGCCGCCGATCAGCTTGGCGTCGATCGTCTGACTGGGCGGTGCGCCCAGATCGCCGCCCAGCAGCGCCTCGCCCCGGCGGTGGGTATAAAAATAGAGCGGCGCAGCCACCAGCAGCGCCCCGCCCATGACAAAGGCCAGGCTGGGATCCCACGCCCCGGTAACATCGAGAAAGCCGATCACCTTGTCCGGGCTGGTCATGCCCGACAGCGCCAGCCCAAGCCCGAACAGCAGCCCGGCAACGAGTGCGATCAACCGCTTCACAGCCAACCTCCCAGACGGCGCAGGAACACCACCAGCGCGGCGGCTGCCATGAAGGTCGGCACCGCCAGCAGCGAACGCTTCGACAAGCGCGCGAGGCCGCAGATCCCGTGTCCGCTGGTGCAGCCATTGCCCAGCCCCGTGCCCAGCCCGACCAGCAGCCCCGCAACCACCAGCAACGGCAGGCTGGCCCGCTCAAGCCCGGCGGCAAGCTGCGCCCCGCTGCGCAGCGCCGCCATCGCGCCCGCGGCCAGCACACCGGCCAGGAACGCCAGCTGCCAGCCCCGTTCCGGCCCGCGAATGGCCCGCCGCACGATCCCGCTGATCCCCGCGATCTGGCCAATGCCAAGCCGCAGCAGACCAGCCGAAAGGCCGATCAGCGCGCCGCCTGCAAGCGGCTGGATCATGTCGGCGGGGGCAAAGGCCATGGCCTTAGAACCGCACCCCGGCCGAAAGGCCGAACGAGGTTTCACCCAGGCTGACATCGGCCTCGCCGCCGCCGTAGTTCAGCGGGATCGAGCCGGCGCCGCGCACGGTCTGCTTGGGGGCGTGCATCGCATAGCCGGTCAGTTCCAGCCCGCTGGCGAAAGTGTGGGTCGCCCCCGCGGTGAAGTGGTGCGAGACCACGCCCGGCGCGAGAATGTTGAACAGCGTTTCTGCTGCCGGCACCGGGTTGCCCGAATGGCCATAGCCGGCTCGCAGGGTCCAGCGCGGGCTGGCGACATAGGTGGCGCCCAGCTTCCACGCGGTGATGTTGCGCCAGCCGAAGCCCGGACCGCCATCGGCGCCCAGCGGCTTGCCCGCGAACAGCAATGCCAGCGAATTGCCGACCGAGGCCACGCCCGAATAGTCGATCCGCTTGATATCGGCCGCCAGCGTCAGCGCGGGCGCGGCCTTGATCGCGATCCCCGCGCCATAGGAAGCCGGCACGTCAAACCCGCCATGCCCGGCGAACAGCCCGGCATACTTGCCGAAATGCCCCGCCCAGACCTTCGACTGGTAGAACGCCCCCAGGCTGAGCGCCGGGCCGAAGTGGCCCAGATAGCCCACCCGCACCCCGCCGCCGGCGGTCCAATCGGTGCCCTGGTTGGTGAAGTGCGCGGGATCCATCGAGGCGGCGCTGAACGGCTGGATGCCGCTGGCGCGGAAACCTTCGACCACCACGATCGGCGAAACCCCCAGGCTGTGACCCGGGGCCACCCGCACGGCCACGGTCGGCGTGATGAAAATCTGCTTGAGATCGACGCCCGCCGCACCGCTGGCGCCGAAGCTGGCAAAGGGATTGGTCTTGTAGACCGTGTTCATGCCCCCGTTGCCGTAGACCGCAATCCCCACCGACACGGTGTCCGACAGCGGACGGACATAGCCGAATTCGGGCAGGACAAAGGGGTTGGCGCCATTGCCGCTGTAGCTGCCGTTCAGCCCGGCGCCATTGCCGTGGATCGATGCGCCGCGATTGGGCACGAACACTTCGATCCCGGCGTCAAGCCGTTCGCCCACTTCGGTGGCCGCGGCGGGGTTGGCGGCAATTGACAGCGCGTCCTGCGGCTGGGCAATGGCCACCCCGGCCGAACCCTTGGCCTTGGCGCCGATCCCGTTGAGGAAATAGCCGTCGGTGGCATGGGCGGGAACAGCCGAAACGGCAGCAAGGGCCAGTGCGAAACCGGCGGCGGACAGGCGAAGGTGCTTCATGGATGCTATCTCCAGCAAACGGTGGAACGACGAGCATCCTGAGAAAGGGTAGCACATCTGGAAAATCGGGCGTGACTGCGTCGGACCGAGACGCGGATCGACCCGGCCCTTCACATGAGGCATCCCTAATATGAGCGGATATGTGCCGTCAACGCGGCAATGCAAGGCGGGGCGCTAGAAAATCTGCGCCCGCCCCAAGCCGGAATTGGCCGGTGGCCGCGCGATCAGGCCTGCTCGGGCTGCTCCGCCGCGCGCTGGGGCAGCAGCACCAGCAGGGCAAGGATGCCCGCGACCAGCACCGCCGAGGCAATCGGCCGGCTCAGATCGAGCCCGCCCTTGTCGAGCGGCTTGTCGAGAAAATCGCCCACCGTTGCGCCCAGCGGGCGGGTGAGGATGAACGCCGCCCAGAACAGCCCCACCCGGCTGATGCTGGTCCAGCGCCACAGCCCGACCAGGGCGAACAGGATCCCGCCGAACACCAGCGCCCCGCCCAGATAGCCCAGCCCGCCATCGTCGGCCGCCCAGTCCCCCAGCGCCGTGCCCAGCGTCTGCGAAAAGGTGATCGTCACCCAGTAGAACAGCTCGGCCCTGGCGGTGCTGACCGTTTCCACCGCAACCGAACCGAGCGTGGTCCGCCAGGCCAGCAGCGACAGCAGCACCGCGGCCAGCAGCAGCGCCGAGCCGCCGGCATAACCGATCCCGAGCGAGCGCGTGGCAAAATCGGCCACGGTGGTCCCCGCCGTGGTCGAGGCAATGATCGTAGCCCAGTAGAGGAAGGGCTGGAACGCCTTGACGCGAACCTGCGCGATCACCAGCAATACCAGCGGCACGGTGAAGATCGCGCTGCTCAGCAGATAGCCAAGGTCATAGGTCATCGACAGCGTATCGCCGCCGGTTTCGCCCAGCGTGGTTGCCAGGATCTTGATCGCCCAGAACCCCAGCGCCACGGCCGGAACCTTGGAAAGTGCTGCGCTGCGGGTCATGGGGTCGGTCCTCAATAGTCGATGCCAAAGGCGATGAAACTGTGAAAGCCGGCCCGCCCGCCGCCGTCCTCGAAGCTCGGTCCCCCCGATGCCAGCAGGCGCAACGGCCCCTGCAACTTCCAGATGAACCCGGCGCCCAGGCTGGTCACGGGGCGGGCGTCGAGTGCATCGGCACCATGGCGATCGGCCTCTAGCCCGAGCAACAGGCGGCCGCTCACTGCGCGCGTCACGGCAATGCCCCCGGTCCAGTAATCCCGGTTACCAGGCCCGGGATTGAAGGCATAGCCGCCCCCGCCGAACACCGACCACGGCCCGGCATCCTGCTGCGCCCAGATCGGCAGCAGGCCGGTCACCCGGCCCGTGCCCAGGCCATGGCTGGCCGTGGGCAGGGTCACGCCCGGGAACACCGCCAGCTGGATCCCGCGCGCCTCATCGTGCCACAGCCGATACTTGGCCGAAAGTTCCAGATCACCAAGCCCGCTGGTCCAGCCGGACGCATCGTGGGCATGGTTCAGCGGCAAGCCCAGGGTCAATTGCAGATCGCGCGCTGCGCCATAGTTGATCTCGACCCCGGTAGCCGTGCCGAAGTCCACGCCGCGGCCTTCGGCCTCGACCAGCGGGCCGTAGATTTCCCAGTGTCCGGTCTCGGTCGGTTCGGGATCATCGGTCAGGAACGGCGGCCCGGCAAGGGCCGGCACCGCGCACAGGGCCGCCCCCGCCAAAATCGCGCAGCGCAATCCGGTCATTGTCACCTTAATGCCCCTTCAGCCTGATCCAGCGTCCGCGCCTGAACGTCCGATGTTACGGATCGATGAATTCTGCCTTGCGCTTTTGCATCTGGCTGGCGACCGCTTCGATCTGGTTCTTACTGCCGATCAGCTTCTGCTGCTCGATCGATTCCTCCATCAGGATCTCTTCGACCGAAGCGTGGAGGTATTTGCCGAATAGCCGCTTGGCGGCGCGCTGGGCGTGGGGGTTGCGATTGGCGATATCGCGCGCGATCGCGGTGGCGCGGGCCAGCGGATCGGGATCGACGATCGTCGCAAAACCGTATTCCTGCGCCTGCTCGCCGGTGAATTCGCGGTTGGTATAGGTCAGTTCGCGCAGCACGTCGTCGCGCACCAGCCCGCGCCACAGGGCATAGCCGGCCATGTCGGGCACCAGGCCCCACTTCAGTTCCATCACCGCCATGCGGGCATCGGGGGCCACGACCCGGATGTCAGCCCCGCTGGCCACCTGCAGCCCGCCGCCAAAACACACCCCGTGGACCGCCGCAACCACCGGCACCGTCAGCTTGCGCCAAACCATCGCGACCTGCTGGGCATGGTTCGAATTGCCATGGGTCCGCTCGGTCAGGGGAACGGCATCGTGACGGCCGGTATTGGCCATGCTGGTCAGGTCCAGCCCCGCGCAGAACGAGCGCCCCTCGCCCGAGAGCACCACGGCGCGCAGGCCCTTCATTTCGTGCAGCACCCGTCCGGCATCGGCCAGCGCGGCGAACATGTCGGGATCGAGCGCGTTCATCTTGTCGGCGCGGATCAGCCGGACCTGGGCCACCCCGTCGGCTTCGAGCGTGATCGCAACACGGCCTGCGGGATTGACGTCAGCTTGCATGGTCACTGTCCTTTTCCTTGGCCCCACGGGCGTCTTGCATCCTGTCTCCAGCTTCCTCCTCGCCCAATCGCAAGTAGGCGTCCAGTGCGAATTCGCCGGGCAAGGATGGCAGGGGAACGATGGGCGCAGCGCCCTTGGGATCGGCGACCAGCCGATAGCCGCCCTCGGGCAGCGTCTCGATGAGGCCATCGAGCCCGGCGAGACGCAGCTTGGCCCGAAGCCGGCTGACATGAACGGCAAGGCTGTTGGTCTCGGGCCGAAAGGACAGCCGCCAGACATCGCCCAGCAGGTCATTGGCGCTGACCGCCGCCCCCGGCTGGTCGGCAAGCCGCCACAGCAGCGCGAATTCACGCGGGTGCAGGCCCGCGCCGCGCCCTGCCACAAAGGCTTCGCGCCCGATCAGGTCAAGCCGCAGCGCCCCGATCCGCCGCTCCCGCGGGAGCGTGCGGGCCTGGCTGATCAGCCGCAGGGTGCGCACCTCGACCTCGGGCAGCGCCGGGGGCGAGCCCAACACGTCGCCAAAGCCCAGCCGCAGCAAGCGGGCGCGCTCTTGCGGATCATCGACCCCCAGCATCAGCATCCAGCGCCGCTCGGCTGGAGCCGCCCCGACCAGCTGCAACCACGCCGCCAGGGGCAAGCCATCGGGGCGGACCAGCAACGGGCAGGCGCAAGGCTGGCCAGGCGGCATATCGCCGTCCAGCAATCGCCAACCCAGGCGGCGCAGGTCATATTGGGCAGCGACGCCGTGCGCCGCCAGCCATCGGAACAGCCGCAAACCGCCCCCGCACAGTATTTACCCTTAAATCCCGCCACCATGAATTACATGGAAACGCAAGGACTTATCCCGCAAATCCCGGTTAATCGGGCAGCGGCAGGATACTGTGAAGGGGCGCGAGGCCCATTCAGGCTGCGGAGGAATTGACCCCCATGCTGGTCAGGTAGCGCTTGATGTTGCGCGCGGCCTGGCGCAGGCGCTGCTCGTTCTCGACCATGGCGATGCGCACGAAGCCTTCGCCATCTTCACCATAGCCCACGCCCGGTGCCACCGCGACTTCGGCATGGGTCAGCAGCTGCTTCGAGAATTCAAGGCTGCCCATCTCCTTGAGCGCCGGCGGCAGCGGTGCCCAGGCAAACATCGAGGCCTTGGGGCTGGGGATGTCCCAGCCAGCCCGGCCGAATGCCTCAACCATCACGTCGCGGCGCTTCTGGTAGAGGTTGCGGTTCGCCTCGACGATGTCCTGCGGGCCGTTGAGCGCCGCGCAGGCTGCGGCCTGGATCGGGGTGAAGGCACCGTAATCAAGATAGGACTTCACCCGGGTCAGCGCCGCAATCAACTTTGGATTGCCGACCGCGAAACCGACGCGCCAGCCGGCCATCGAATAGGTCTTCGACATCGAGGTAAACTCGACCGCGACATCCTTGGCCCCCGGCACTTCGAGGATCGAGCGGGTCGGGTTGCCGTCGTAATACAGCTCGGAATAGGCCAGGTCGGACAGGATCCAGACCTTGTTTTCCTTGGCCCAGGCCACCAGCCGTTCGTAGAACGCGAGATCGACCGTTTCGGCCGTCGGGTTCGAGGGATAGTTGACGATCAGGATCGAAGGACGCGGCACGGTGAAGCGCATCGCGCGCTCAAGCGATTCCCAATAGCGTTCATCGGGCGTGGTCGGGACCGAGCGGATCGTCGCCCCGGCGATGATGAAACCGAAGGTGTGGATCGGATAGCTGGGGTTGGGCGCCAGCACCACATCGCCCGGCGCGGTGATCGCGGTGGCGAGGCTGGCCAGCCCTTCCTTCGAACCCATGGTCATCACCACTTCGGTTTCAGGATCGAGTTCGACCCCGAAGCGGGTGGCGTAATAGTTGGCCTGTGCCTTGCGGATCCCGGGGATGCCCTTCGAGGCCGAATAGCCGTGGGCATCGGGCTTCTGCGCAACTTCGCACAGCTTGTCGATCACGTGGCTCGGCGGCGGCAGGTCGGGGTTGCCCATGCCCAGGTCGATGATGTCCCGGCCCGCGGCGCGTGCTGCGGCCCGCATGCCGTTAACTTCGGCGATGACGTAGGGCGGCAGGCGCTTGATGCGGTAGAACTCGTCTTCCATTGGCTTTGGGACTTTTCATGAAATGGACATGCGGCACGATTACCGCAAGAAAGCGTCTCTAGGGCGCTTATGGCCGGCTTGCAAATGGCTTAAAGTGTGCTTTGACTGATTGCGCAAAGCGTTGACGCAAGGGAATCACCAGATGGCCGACAGCGGCAAGCCGACGAGTGACCAGACCGCGATTTTCGACGCGATGTTTACCGCACCGCAGCGATTGTTCAGCCAGTTTGCGCCAGGAGCCGCCGCAGCAGGCGAGGACGAGGCCCTGGGCGAGCTGGCCCAGTGGAGCCAGGTTGCCGCCCGGCTGCAAGGAATGTGGCTCGAATTTCAGCAAAAACAGGCCGCATCGGCAGCCGACAAGGCTGCCACGGCCCTGAACGATCCGGCGAGCCTGATCGGGATGCTGCCCGGGATCATGCAGGGCTGGCTGAAACTGCTGCCGATCGCCAAGCCCGAAGTTCAGGCCCGGATGTGGGAAGACAGCCTGGCACTGTGGCAAGGGGTGCTGGGGCAATACGGGATCGGCCCGCAAGCCGGCGAAGCGGGCAATGCGCCCGAACTGCCGCGCAAGGACCGGCGCTTTGCCGATCCCAAATGGCGCGAGCAGCCCTTTTATGCCCTGGTCCATCAGACCTACCTGATGCTGGCCGAACAGGTGCTGGCGCTGGCAGACGAAGTCGATGCCCGCGATCCGGCCCGGCAGGACCAGCTCAAATTCGCGGTGCGCACACTGGTCGATGCCCTGTCGCCCGCGCATTTCCCGCTGACCAACCCGCTGGTGATGCAGAAGGCCATCGCGACCAAGGGTGAAAGCCTGGTCAAGGGCCTGGAACACCTGCTGGCCGATCTGGAACGCGGGCAACTGACCCATGTCGATCCGCAAGCCTTCCACCTGGGCGACAACATCGCCGCAACCCCCGGCAAGGTCGTCCACCAGACGCCGCTCTACCAGTTGATCCAATACAGTCCAGCCACCCCGAGCGTGCTCGAAGTGCCGCTGGTGATCTTCCCGCCGTGGATCAACCGATTCTACATCCTCGATCTCTCGCCGCAGAAAAGCTTCATCAAATGGGCCACCGAACAGGGGCTGACGGTCTTCGTCGTCTCGTGGAAATCGGCCGATGAAAGCATGGCCGACGTCGTGTGGGACGATTACATCCGCGCCCAGATCGATGCGATCGACACGGTGCGGGCACGCCTGAACGTGAGCCGCGTCCACACGATCGGCTATTGCGTGGCCGGAACCACCCTGGCCGCAACGCTTGCCATCCTGGCCCGGCGCGGCGAGGCGGGCAAGGTTGCCAGCGCAACCTTCTTCACCGCTCAGGTCGATTTCGAAAAGGCCGGTGAACTGCGCGTGTTTATCGATGATCAGCAGTTCGAAACGCTTGAACAGCTTTCGGCCGAACACGGCTATCTTGACGGCCGCTACATGGCAGCGACCTTCAACCTGCTGCGCGGGCCGGACCTGATCTGGAACTACGTGATCAACAATTACCTGCTCGGGCAGGACTATCCAGCGTTCGATCTGCTGCACTGGAACGGCGATGTCACCAACCTGCCGGCCAAGTGGCACCAGAGCTATCTCAAGGATCTCTACCGCGACAACAAGCTGGCCCAGAGCGATGCGCTGAGCGCGGATGGCACGGCGATCGACCTCACCCGGATCACGGTGCCGTGCTATATCCAGGCCGGCCGCGAAGACCATATCGCCCCGGCCGAAAGCGTCTGGCGCCTGACCCGGCACCTGCGCGGCCCCTGGCAATTCGTGCTGGCAGGATCGGGCCACATCGCCGGGGTGGTGAACCCGCCATCCGCGAACAAGTACCAATACTGGACCAACCCCGCCCCCGTGGACAGCTTCGCCGAATTCGTCGGCGGAGCCAGCGAGACCCCCGGCAGCTGGTGGCCGCACTGGATCACCTGGCTGCGCGAGCAGGACAGCCGCGAAGTTCCCGCAAAGGGCAAACGGAAACCCGGGGGCAAGGGCGACCCGGCGATCGAGGACGCGCCCGGCAGCTATGTAAAGGCGCGATAGGTCAGCCGCCCGACAAGGCTGCGACCATTATGCTGCACTGCACAAAAAGCACTTGACTTCGCACTCGCACAAACTATTTTGTGCAATGCAACATAACCCGTGCCAGGCTTTGATGCGGGTTGCTGCGAAGGAACCATTGCGATGACCCGGATTG
>JAYSCF010000075.1:0-9091 GCA_041915005.1 Novosphingobium sp. | reverse complement strand
TCTGCCTGGTCAGCTTCGATACCGACTGGCTCTATCCCACCAGCGAAAGCCGCAACATCGCCCATGCGCTCAACGCGGCCGGTGCGCCGGTCAGCTTCGTCGAACTGTCGGCGCCCTTCGGGCATGACAGCTTCCTGCTTGATGTGCCGGCGCTTGATCAGGTGATCGGCGGGTTCCTGCGGCAATGATGGCGCTGCGTCCCGATCTGGCGGTGATTGCCGCCAATGTTGCGCCGGGTGCCAGCGTGCTGGATGTCGGCTGCGGCGATGGCGCCTTGATGGCCGCGCTGCGCGATGGCCGCGGGGTCGATGCGCGGGGCATGGAGCTTGAACCGCACAACGTGGCCGAATGCGTGGCGCGCGGGTTGTCGGTGATCCAGGGCGATGCCGACAGCGACCTGACCTATTATCCCGACGCCGCGGTTGACTACGCGATCCTCAGCCAGACGCTGCAGACCACCAAGCGGCCCGATCTGGTGCTGGATGAATTGCTGCGGGTGGGGCGCAAGGCCTTTGTCAGCTTTCCCAACTTCGCGCACTGGCGGGTGCGGTTGAGCTTGCTGTGGCATGGCAAGATGCCGGTCACCCGGCTGCTGCCGATCGCCTGGTATGAAACGCCCAATATCCACCACGTCACGGTCAGCGATTTTCGCGATCTGGTGGCGCTGAAGGGGCTCAGGGTCGAAGGGGCGTGGTTCCTTTCGGGCGATCACGCGATCAGCGACGCGGTTGCCAACTGGCGCGCCGAGCACGCCGTGTTCCTGCTGTCGCGTTAGCGGCTGGTCGAGGCGTCGTTCGCCAGCAGCACGCTGTCATCGCGCCCCAGCACCCACAGGCTGAGCCCGGCGGCCTGTGCGCGTTCAACCGCCAGCGAAGTGGGCAGCGAAACGGTGACCAGCGTGGTCGCTCCGCCGCGCACCGCCTTTTCGACGATTTCGTAGCTGCACCGCGCGGTCGAGAGGACAAAGCCGGGACTGAGCGGCCTGGCCGCGCGGGCCATCGCCCCGATCAGCTTGTCCAGCGCATTGTGCCGGCCGACGTCCTCGCGCACGCAGCCGATTGTGCCTTCAGCCGATACCCAGGCGGCGGCACGGGCGAGATGGTCGAAATAGGGCTGCATCGCGGCGGCATGGGCGGCGCCCGTGGCGCGGGTCAGCGGCTGGTGATCGCGCAAGGCGCCCAGCGCGGCAAAGATCGCTTGCGCCTCGATCCGGGCGTGCGGCGCAACCGGCGGCAGGGCGCGGGCCACTTCCTTGAGATTATCGATCCCGCACAGCCCGCAACTTGATTCCGCCACCCGGGTGCGGACCCGCTCGGTCAGCTTGTCGACGCCAAGCCCGGCCAGCCGGGCGCGCACGATCCAGCCCTCGGGCACCTGGGCCACGGCCAGGTCGGAAATTTCGGTGGGGGAGGCTGCCAGCCCTTCACACAGGGCAAAGCCGGTGGCGAAGTCTTCCAGTTCGCTGTGGCTGGCCATCATCACGGCATAGGACAGGCCGTTGAATTCCAGCGCGACCGGAGCCTCTGGCACCCAGGTGCGGTGGGCCGCATCCCGGGTGCCGTCAGCTCGATATTGGATCAGCGTGCTGGTCACATCCGCTTGAGCGCGCAGAGCTTGTTCCCGTCGGGATCGCGCAGGTAGGCGAGGTACAGGGTCATAGCCGGGCTGGAACGGACGCCCGGCGGATCTTCGATCGCCTTGCCGCCCGCAGCCACGCCGGCGGCGTGCCAGGCATTGGCCTGGTCTTCGCTGTCCATCGCGATGCCGATGGTCATCCCGTTGCCGGGGGTGGCCGGGCTGCCGTCGATCGGCTTGGTCACCAGGAACATGCCGCCGTTGTGCATGTAGATCAGGCGGCCCTTGTCATCGACGATCCCGGGGTTGCCCCCGATCGCGGCGAAGGTGGCATCATAGAACTTCTTCGAGCGGTCGATGTCGTTGCTGCCGACCATCATGTGGGAATACATGGGCCTCTCCTTTTCAGTTTCGATTCGCTACGCGTAACCCCTGTTGTGCAGCGGTCAAGGCTGCAATCAGCTGGCGTGGCGGCTCGAGGGCAGGAACGCGAACAGCGCGAAGGCGATCAGCGATCCGGTGGCCATGATCAGCGAGACGTTCATCAGCCCGAGCTGGTCCTTGAACAGCAGGCCCGCAAGATAGGGCGACAGCGCCGCCCCGCCGCGCCCGACGCTGAGCGCAAAGCCCGTGCCGGTGGCCTTGGCGTGGGTCGGGTAGCTCGACGCGAAGGCCGAATAGAACCCGACAATCGCCGCGTTGCTCGCGAACTGCGAGATGATCACGGTCATGATCCAGCCCGACAGCGTGGTCTGGCCCACGCCGAAATAGACGATGGTTGCCGCGCTTGCCGCCAGTGCGACCAGGGTCGAGGGCTTGGTCCCGAACTTGTGCATGAACCAGCCAAAGGTTGCCCCGCCCAATGCCCCGCCGAGATTGGCATAGGCCAGCACGCTGGCGCCTTCGGGCTTGGAGAAGTGCATTCCGGCAAAGCTCGGGTCCGACAGGATCGCCGGGGTCATCTTGAGCACGTAGTAGAAGGTCAGCGCGTGGGCGGCATAGCCCAGCGACAGCACCAGCGTTGCGCGCAGGTAGGCCGGCTTGAAGATGTCGGCCAGGCTGGCACCGCGCGCATGGTCCTGCGCCGGGGGCAGGACATCGATCTGCGAATGGCCGAACCGCGCAAGGATGCGGTTGATCCGGTCAAGCGCGCCGGCCGGGCGCGCCTGGCCGAGGAATGCCGGGGTTTCGGGCACGAACAGCACCACCAGCGGGATGAACACCGCGGTCACGATCCCGCCGAACATGAACACCGAGCGCCAATCGTGGGTCTTGAGCAGGTTGGCGGCGATCATTCCGCCGACGAAGGCGCCCAGCGGATAGCCGATCACCATTACCGCCTGGGCAAAGCTGCGGCTCTTGCGGTTGGACAGTTCGAACACCACGGCATTGGTCGCCGCCAGCATCCCGCCGATGCCCAGCCCGGTCAGCACGCGCCAGATCGAAAGGGTCTGCGGCGAATGGGCAGTGGTGGCCATGAACATGCCAAAGCCCATCAGCAACAGGCAGGTCAGGATCGTGGGGCGGCGGCCATACTTGTCGGCCGCGCCGCCCAGCAGCAGCGAACCCACGCCCATGCCGAGCAGTTCCATCGACAGGACCGCGCCCAGGCCATCGGGGGCAAGATGCCATTCCTGCTTGATGCCCGGACCGGCAAAGGCGCTTGAAAGCACGTCGAACCCGTCCAGCGCGTTGAGCCCGATGGTGATCAGCACCGCGATCCACTGACGCACGCTCATGCGTTCGTCGTCGATCACCTGCTGGAGATCCTTTGCCATAATCCTGTCCTTCTCCCCTCTTGCGCGCTTATTCGTGGATGCGCGCAAGCAATTCCATCAAGGTCTTCACTTCGGCGTCGGTGAAGCGGCTCTTGACCCAGTTTTCGTGCTCGCGGATCGCGCGCTTGGCTTCGCCCAGCACCTTTTCGCCTTCGGCGGTCAGGAACAGGGCCTGCTTGCGGCCATCGGTCGGCGATTTTTCGCGGCGCAGGAAATGGCGCGCCTGCAAGCGGTTGATGATGGTCATGGTCGTTGCGCGGTCCATGCGCAGCCGCTGGCCAAGATCGATCTGCGAAATGGCCGGGTGGTCATCGACCAGCCACATCACCGAAACCTGCTTCTGGGTCAGTTCCAGGTCGGTGAAGGTTTCGGTGAAATGGCGGTAACACGCCCCATGCGCGAGGCGGATGTGGAAGCCGATGATATCGTTGATTTCACCGATGTCGGTGTCATCGTGTTCGACCGGCGTCACCGCGTCCAAATCGTCGTCCCTCACCCGCATTGCACTTGCCTATTTGTTTGCACTGCATACAATCGCCGAAAAAGACGAGGATGCAATGGCTCATTTCCCCGATACCCCCAGCTTTACCGGTTTCAACACGCCCTCGCGCATCGAAGCCGATATCGCGGACCTGTCCCATGTGGGCGAAATTCCGCAGGAGCTGAACGGGGCCTTTTACCGGGTTCAGCCCGATCCGCAATTCCCGCCGCGCCTTGGCGATGACATCGCCTTCAACGGCGACGGGATGATCACCCGCTTCCACTTCCACGACGGCCAGTGCGACTTCAAGCAGCGCTGGGCCAAGACCGACAAGTGGAAGCTTGAAAACGAAGCCGGCAAGGCGCTGTTCGGGGCCTATCGCAACCCGCTTACCGATGACGAAAGCGTCAAGGGCCAGTACCGTTCAACCGCCAATACCAACGCCTTCATCTTCGCGGGCAAGCTCTGGGCGATGAAGGAAGACAGCCCTTCGCTGCTGATGGACCCGGCGACGATGGAAACCTTCGGGTTTGAAAAGTTCGGCGGCAAGATGACCGGCGAAACCTTCACCGCCCATCCCAAGATCGATCCCAAGACCGGCAACATGGTCGCGATCGGCTATGCTGCATCGGGGCTGTGCACCGATGATGTCACCTACATGGAAATTTCGCCCGCGGGCGAGCTGATCCGCGAGGTGTGGTTCAAGGTGCCCTACTACTGCATGATGCACGATTTCGGGGTGACCGAGGATTACCTGATCGTCCACATCGTGCCCTCGATCGGCAGCTGGGAACGGCTTGAGGCGGGCAAGCCGCACTTCGGTTTTGACACCTCGATGCCGGTCTATCTCGGCGTGATCCCGCGCCGCGACAACGTTGCCGCCGAGGACATCCGCTGGTTCAAGCGCGGCAACTGCTTTGCCAGCCACGTGATGAACGCCTTCCAGGAAGGGTCGAAGATCCACTTCGACATTCCCGAGGCCAAGAACAACATGTTTCCCTTCTTCCCCGACATCAACGACGCGCCGTTCAACGGGATGGAAGCGATGAGCTATCTCACCCGCTGGACGGTCGACATGGCGAGCAATTCGGACGAGTTCGAAAGCGTGACCAAGCTGACCGAGACGGCGGGCGAATTCCCCCGGATCGACGACCGGATGACCGGGCTGCCCTATCGTTACGGCTGGATGCTCGAGATGGACTATCGCCGCCCGGTGGAACTGAAGGGCGGCAGCGCCGGCGGCCTGTTGATGAACTGCCTGTGCCTGGTCGATCACCAGACCGGCAAGGAACAGCACTGGTGGTGCGGGCCGGTGTCCAGCCTGCAGGAGCCGTGTTTCGTGCCGCGCAGCAAGGATGCGCTCGAAGGGGATGGCTGGATCGTGCAGGTCTGCAACCGGCTGGAAGAGCACCGCTCCGACCTGCTCGTGTTCGACGCGCTCGATATCGAGAAGGGCCCGATCGCCACGATCAACGTCCCCATTCGCCTGCGCTTTGGCCTCCACGGTAACTTTGCCCCGGCGGACCAGATCGGACTGGCGGCATGATCAAGCCGGGCCTTGAATTCGTCTACGAAGCTAGCGGTGATCTGGGCGCGCCGGTGCCGATCGGCGATACGGTCGATGGGGCGCGGCGGATCATTCCGATCTTTTCGGGCGGGCGGGTCGAAGGTCCGCTGATCCAGGGCAAGCTCATGGGCAATGCCGCCGACTGGCAGCTGACCCGGCCCGATGGCGTGACCGTGGCCGATGCGATCTATGCGCTGGAAACCGATGATGGGGTGATCATCCAGATCCGCAACAAGGGCCTGCGCCACGGCCCGGCTGAAGTGATGCAGCGGCTGGCCGCGGGCGAAGAGGTGGATCCGGCGGAATACTATTTCCGCACCGTGCCCGAATTCATTGCCCCCAAGGGCAAGTATGAATGGATGAACAAGTCGATCTTCGTCTGCTCGGGCGCGCGCTATGCGGCGGGGATTAAGCTGTGGGTCTGGCGGGTGACCTGATCACTCGATCACCAGTTCAACCAGGCTCGGCCCGGTAACGGCAAAGCTCCATTCCAGCGCCTCGTCCAGCGCGGCGACATCGCTGACGCGGCGCGCGGGCAGGCCCATGGACTCCGCCATGCCGACAAAGTCGATCCCGCCGATCAGGGTGCCGGGCAGGCTGTTCATATTGAACACCTTGGCGAAGTGATCGAGCGCGGCATAGCGCCCGTTGTTGAGCACCACGAAGCTGACATCGGCTTGCTGCTCCGCCGCGCTCCACAGGCCCTGGATGGTGTACATCGCGGAGCCGTCACCCAGCAGGGCGATGGTCTTGCGGCTGCCGCTACCCCGCGCGACGCCAATCGCGGCGGGCAGGCCATAGCCAAGACCTCCACTGGCGCAGGTGAAGAAGCCTTTTTCGCTGAGCACCGGCAGGTGATCGTGCATTGGCCCGCGCGCGGTAGGGGCTTCCTCGACCAGGATCGAATTGTCGGGGCGCAGCGCGGCAAGGCGCGAGAGGACATAGGGCGCGCGCATCGCCACCGGCGGCTGGGCAGCGCGCGGGCAGGGGATGGGCTGCGGACGGGCGTTCACGCTGGCAGCAAGGCTGGCCAGCCCCGCGCCGACATCGCCCAGCACGCCGATCCCGCCGGGGAGGTAGGAAAGGTGCTGCGGGTCTTCGCTCAGCACGCCCAGCGCGGCGTGCTCGGGCCAGTGCGGGCCGAAGCCCTCGGCATGATAGGTGAACACCGGCGCGCCCGCCACGAGCAGCGCGTCATAGGGGGTCAGCAGCCGGACGATCTCTTCGCGGAAGGCGGGCAGGAATCCGGCGAAGCGGGGGTGATCCTCGGGGAAAATCTCGCGCGCGGCAAAGGGCGCGGCCCAGACATCGGCCCCGGCCTTCTCGGCCAGGTCGATTGCCGCCTGCCACCCGCCGCAGCGGGCTACGCCGGTGCCCAGCACCAATGCGGGGCGGCTGGCGCCGTCGAGCAGGGCGGACAGCTTCGCGATCCCGGCGGGATCGGGCAGGGTCTTGAGGTTCAATTCCGGCAGCACCGGCATCTCGCACTCGCGGTCCCAGTCATCCACCGGGACGGAGACGAACACCGGCCCCATCGGCGGGGTCAGCGCAATGTGGAAGGCGCGCGCCAAGGCGGCAGGCACGTCTTCGGCGCGCAGCGGCTCGGCCGCCCATTTGACGAAGGGACGCGGAAATTCGGTGGCGCGTTCGGCCCCGAGGAACGGATCGAGCGGCAGCATCGAGCGCGCCTGCTGGCCGGCGGTCACCACCAGCGGCGTGCCGTTGCGATAGGCGGTGAACAGGTTGCCCAGCGCATGGCCGGTCCCGGCAGAGGAATGCAGGTTGACCAGCGCAGGCCGCCCGGTGACCTGGGCATAGCCGTCGGCCATGCCCAGCACGACCGCTTCGTTGAGCCCCAGCACATAGTCGAACCCATCGGGCAGGGCGCGCAGCATCGGCAGTTCGGTGGAGCCGGGATTGCCGAACAGCGCATCGACGCCAAAGTGGCGGAACACGGCAAATGCGGCATCGCGCACGGTAACTTTGGCGGTGGGCATATCAGGCGGCTCGCTGCATCAGATCCGACTCGTCGCCATGCGCGCGGCGGGCAACCGCCAGCATAAGCACCACAATGGGAATCGCCACCACGTTGATCGTCAGCATCGAGGCGCGCAGGTTGCCCGTCGCATCCGACAGCACGCCCACCACATAGGGTCCGATGCCCAGCCCCAGGATGGTCGAAACCAGCAGATAGACGCTCGCGGTGATCCCGCGCATCCGCGGCAGCACCTGTTCGTACATGATCGCGTAGAGCGGCGGCAGCCAGCCGGTCAGCACCAGCGAATAGGCCAGGAACCGCCAGTAAAAGGCCCCGGCATCCCCGGCCCAGTAGACCCAGAACGACAGCACCGGCGAAAGCCCCATGCAGAACAGCCCGACCCAGGCCCGGCCCACGCCCGGAAAGCGCTTTTGCAGCCAGTCCGACAGCGGGCCCCACAGCATCGGCCCGGCAATGCCCATGCCCGCCGAAACCAGCCCGAACTGCAGCGCCGTGTCCTTCATCGACAGGCCGTAATACTTCATCAGGAAGCTCGGGTTGAAGCTCATCATCCCGTAGTTCAGGACCGATTGCAGCGCGCCGACCAGCATGACCATGATCAGCGTGGGCGAACGGGTGATGACGCGAAAGGCCTGCGGATCGGTTTGCGCCATGGTCTGCATCAGGTTGACGATCACATAGAGCCCGAAACCGATCACCCCCCATTGCAGCACATGCGGGCTGAGGCTGATGATCCCGAAGGCCAGGTTGGGGCGCGGGGAATAGGCCGAGCACAGCGCAACCAGCCCGCTCATCGCCAGCACGATCAGGACCAGCGCGGCGAAGTTGAACCGCCAGAACCCCGATGAAGCGCCGCGGCGGGCCAGGCCCAGCCAGTTGAAGCCGGGCACCACGGCGGCCAGCACATCGCGGCTGGCGCGGAACGGTGCGGGATCGGGCGGCGAGGCAATGCCATCCATCACGCCGCGCTGGGGCTCCTTGAGGAACCACATGAACGCCGCAAGGACAAAGCCCGGCAAGGCGGCAACCAGGAACGCGAACTGCCAGCCTTTGAGCGCAAAGGGCGCGGCTGCGCTGTTTGCGGGCGAGAGGCCCCAGGCATGGTCCCACCAGCTGGCGGCCACGCCGCCCAGCACCAGAGAACCGCCCAGACCCAGCGCAATTGCCGAAGCCAGCATCGCCATCACGAACCCGCGGCGGTGCTTGGGCCAGTAGTCATAGATCAGCGAGGTGCCGGCGGGCTGCGAAGCGGCCTCGCCCACGCCCACGCCCAGCCGCGATGCGGCCAGCATGGCAAAGCCGCTGGCCATGCCGCCCAGGGCCGTCGCCGCGGACCAGAAGGCGATCGCCAGCGCCAGCAGTTTCGAGCGCGTCCAGCCATCGGCCAGCCGCCCGAGCGGCAGCGAAAACAGGGCGTAGAACAGCGCAAAGACCGTGCCGTACAGCAGGCCCATTTCCGCATCGCCAATCTTGAGATCGACCTTGATCGCCGGAGCCAGGATCGCCAGCACCTGCCGGTCGAGCAGGCTGATGGCGTTCATCAGCGCCACCAGCAGCAATGCATAGCGGGCGCCTTTGGGCAGGGCGGTGGGCAGCGTGGCCGGCTCGGGCGCGCTCACAGCTGGAACCAGCGTTCCGCGTTGGTCTGGAAGAACTTCTTCTTCTGTGCGTCGGAGATCGCCAGATTGACC
>JAYSCF010000074.1:0-9103 GCA_041915005.1 Novosphingobium sp. | reverse complement strand
CTGGTCAGCGCCGCCAGGTTGCCCAGCACCATGCCGAAGCAGTGGTAGAGCGGCACCGGAATGCAGATCCGGTCAGCCGGCGCCAGCTTGATCGTGCGGCCGGTGAAGTAGCCGTTGTTGAGGATGTTGCGATGGGTCAGCGTGGCGCCCTTGGGAAAGCCCGTGGTGCCGCTGGTGAACTGGATGTTGATCGCATCGTTGCGATCAAGCGTCCTGGCGATGGCTTCAAGCCGGGCCGTTTCGGGCTGGCGGCGCAGATCGGCCCAGGCGGCGAAGCCTTCGTGCCGCTGCTCGCCCAGCGCAACCATCAGCCGCACGAACGGCAGCTTGGCCGGCCCCAGTTCGCGCAGCATGCCGATATAGTCGCTGGTCTTGAAGCTGGGCGCGGTGACCAGCACCGAACAGCCCACCTTGTTCAGCGCATATTCGACCTCGCTCAGCCGGTAGGCCGGGTTGATCGTCACCAGCACCGCGCCGATCCGGGCGGTGGCGAACTGGATCACGGTCCATTCGGCGCAATTGGGCGCCCAGATCCCCACCCGATCGCCCTTGACCACGCCTTCGTGGAGCAACCCGGTGGCGATCCGGTCGACCTCGGCATTGAGTTCGGCCCAGGTCCACCGGATGCCCTGATGGCGCGAGACGAGGGCGAGCTGGTCACCCCATGCGGCGGCGGCGCGTTCCAGCGCCTCGCCGATGGTATATTCAAGCAGCGGCGGGTGCTCGACGCCCCTGGCGTAGGACAGCTGGCTCATCGTGCCTCGTTGATCACCTGGATCTGGGTGAATTCGTGCAGGCCTTCCTCGGCGAATTCAACCCCGATGCCCGATTGCTTGGCCCCGCCGAACGGGATGTTGGGCCCGAAATCGAGGTGCTTGTTGATCCACACGGTGCCCGAATCGATCTCGCAGGCCAGCTCGTAAGCCTTGTCGCGATCGTTCGACCAGACCGAGCCGCCCAGCCCCCAGGGACTGGCATTGGCGCGTTCGAGCGCATCGTCGATGTCCGAGAACTTGATCACCGGCAGGATCGGGCCGAACTGTTCCTCGTCGACGATCTTGGTCCCGTCGGTCACGTCGCGCACGATGGTCGGGCGGATGAAGTAGCCGGGCCGGTCTTCGACCACGCCGCCGGCAATGATAGTGCCGTTGGCGCGGGCATCTTCAAGGAAGCCCTTCACCTTCTCGTACTGCATCTTGTTCTGCAGCGGACCGATCTGCGCGCCCTGCTTGAGCCCGTCGTCAACCACCGCCGCATCGGCCAGCTTGGCCAGCTCGTCGCACAGCTCGTCATAGATCGATTCGTGCGCATAGACCCGCTTGACCGCAAGGCACACCTGGCCTGCGTTCATCGTCGCCCCGCCGAAGATACCCGGCGCGACCACCTTGGGATCGACATCGGGCAGCACGATCGCCGCATCGTTGCCGCCCAGTTCCAGCGTGATCCGCTTGATCGAGCTGGCAGCGCTGGCCATCACCTTCTTGCCGGTTTCGGTCGAGCCGGTGAAGCTGATCTTGGCGACATCGGGATGGGTGGTGAGCACGCCGCCCAGATCGTTCTGGTCGGTGACGATGTTGATCACGCCCGCCGGGAAGATTTCGGCCATCAGCTCGCCCATCTTGAGCGTTGTCAGCGGGGTGGTCGGCGCCGGCTTGATGACGATGGTGTTGCCGGCCAGCAGCGCCACCGGCGCCTTGAACGCCACGATCAGCACCGGGAAGTTCCAGGGGATGATGCAGCCGACCACGCCCAGCGGCTTGCGGCGCATTTCGACCCGGCGGTTCTCGTTGTCCTCGATCAGCCTGTTTTCGAGGTTGAGCGAGGCAAGATAGCGCAGGAACGCGGCTGTATAGGCGATTTCGGCGGTGGATTCGGCCAGCGGCTTGCCCTGTTCCTGGGTCAGCAGCCGTCCGAATTCCTCGATCTTGCCCTCGATCGCGTCGGCCAGCTTCATCACCATGGCCCGGCGCTCTTCCATCGGCACCTTGCGCCAGGTCTTGAACGCCGCCTTGGCTGCCGCCACCGCTTCGTTCAGCTGGCCTTCCGAGCCGCGCGGACAGACCGCCAGCACTTCCTCGGTCGCCGGGTTGATCACGTCCATGGTGCTGGCGCCATCGACGAGCTTCCCGCCGATCAGCAGCTTGTAGTCAGACATTGCTCTCTCCTTCGCCTCTTCGGGCCGACTCAGAACTTCATCCCCACGGTGATACCATAGGTGCGGGGATTGCCGATGTGATTGTAGTCGAACCCGAAGCCCGCGAGCAGATCGACCCGCGAGGTCATGTATTGCTTGTTGGTCAGGTTCTTGCCCCAGATCGAGGCGTTCCAGCGGCCGTCCTCGCTTTCCCAGTCGATATGGCCGGAAAGCAGCGCATAGCCATCCTGGTTGAGCCGGGGCACGTTGAGCACTTCGAAGTACTGGTCGGTCTGATAGGCCAGTTCGGGGTGCAGCGAGAGCTTGCCCATCGAGCCATCGAACACGGTCAGATCGATCCCGGCGTTGAAGCTCAGCTTGGGGGCGTTCGACAAGCGGTTGCCTGCCACGTCGTTGCCGCTGACCGTGCCGTTGATGATCTTGGTCGAAAGCAGCCCAAGCCCGGCCCGGAATGACAGCGCATCGCTGGCCCGCACGCTCAGATCGGCCTCGGCACCATAGATCCGGGACTTGGGAATGTTGAGCAGGGTCTGCGCGGCGGTCGATGGATCGACGTTGATGAACTGCTGATTGCGGTAATCGTAATAGAACGCCGCCATGTTCAGCGTCACCTTGCGGTCGGCGAACTGGGTCTTCAAACCCATTTCATAGGCGGTGACCTTTTCGGCCTTCGCCACCGAAAGTTCCGAGGGATCGAAGAAGGCCTGGGCGTTGAAGCTGGGTGCGCGATAGCCGCGGCTGACATGGGCGTAGAGCATGTTGCCGCTATCGAACTTGTAGTCGAAGCCGATCTTGCCCGACAGGTTGTCGGTCGAATACTTCAGTTCGGACAGCGGGATCAGGTTGATGATCAGCGAATCGTCCACCCCCAGCGCGTCCGACTGGAAGTTGTATTGCCGACCGGTATCGTGGGTGTAGCGCAAGCCCCCGCGCAGCACGAGGTTTTCGCCCAGCTCGTATTTGACGTCGGAATAGATCGCATAGCTGTTCTTGGTCTGGTCGAACTGGTTCTTGAACTGGCAGGCCAGCGGCAGCCCGTCGACGCAGTCCTGCGCATCGACCACCAGGTCGCCGTTGACATCGGCGTCGAGCGCAATCTTGAAGTTTGACGAATTGTAGACCTGTTCGTGGGCATAGTAGG
The DNA here is from genome assembly GCA_041915005.1 of Novosphingobium sp. Classification (GTDB taxonomy): domain Bacteria; phylum Pseudomonadota; class Alphaproteobacteria; order Sphingomonadales; family Sphingomonadaceae; genus Novosphingobium. The sequence goes on along the minus strand of JAYSCF010000074.1, from coordinate 5,807 downwards.
CGCCCAGGATGAAGTTGAACGGCCCGTCGCTGTTGCTGGTCAGGCGCAGGTCCTGGGTGAACTGCTTGGCCTCGTCGTCATAGGGGATTTCGAGCAGCTGGATCGCCTGGCCATCGGTATCTTCGATGAAGTGCAGCGAACCCTTGTCATAGGAACTGATCGAGGTCAGCGTCAGGCTGTCGGAAACCTCGATGTCCGCGGTGAAGGCGGCCGAGTAGGTCCGCGCACGGCGCCGCGTGGTTTCGTTCGAGGCGATTTCCCACTTGCCAAGCCCGGCGCGGTTGACCGCCTCGGGCTGGGCAAAGATGCCGTAATTGCGCGGGTTCTGATACGAGGTCGAGCCCCGCAGGGTCAGCTTCACGCCATCCGAAGGTTCGACCACCAGGGTGCCGCGCAGGCCCCATTCGCGGGTTTCGGCAAGGTCGGGCTGGCCAGGCAGCACGTTCTTGAACCAGCCATCGGCCTGGGCGAAGGTTCCCGCCACGCGCAGCGCCGCCTTCTCGCCCAGCGGCACGTTGACCGCGCCGTTGAGGTCGAAGCGGTTGTAGTTGCCATAGCCGGCGCTGAAGCTGCCGCTGGTTTCACCCAGCCTGGCAGTGCGAGTGATCAGGTTAACCGCGCCGCCGGTGGTGTTCTTGCCGTAAAGCGTGCCCTGCGGGCCCTTGAGCACCTCGACCCGTTCCAGATCGTACATCGAAACGCCCAGGAACGCGAAATTGCCCTTGTAGACTTCGTCGTAATAGGTTGCCACCGGGCTCGCCTGGTTGAGCGAATAGTCCGACATCGAAACCCCGCGCAGCGCGAAGATCGGGGTGTTGTCGCCCACGATCGAGGTCAGCTGCAGGTTGGTGACCTTGGTGACCAGCGCATCGACATTGTTGATCCGCGACTTGGCCAGATCGTCCCCTCCGATCGCGGCGATCGCGATCGGCACCGACTGGACGTTTTCCGAACGCTTGGCGGCGGTCACGACGATTTCGGTGCCGGCATCGCCTTCGTTGGCGGTGTCCTGGGCATAGGCCGGTGCGGCGGCCAGCATTGCGGCCAGCGCAAGGTTCGGCGCGGTCAGGTTGCGCAGCTTGATCATGTTCTTTTCCCTCCCTCCCCATCTGGGGAACCTATTTGACGTGCGAATAATCCTTCATCTGCGCGACCAGCCGCGCGCGCGCCTCGGCCCGGTCAAGCCTCAGCGGCGCGGCGCGCAATCGCGCGATCTCGCTGGCCGTGTAGGGCTTGAACCCGGCTGGCACGTTGCCGGTATCGAAGCGGTAGAGCGTCCAGTTGAGCACTTCGGCGGTGCGTTCATCGTCCAGATCGACACTGGCCACCCCCGGCACCCGGCCGAGGAATTCGCGCCCGCCCGGAACCGCCAGAAAGCTTGCCACGGCTCCTGCCAGCGGTGGGGTGTTCACCGCGTTGCCACTGCCATCGGGCTGGTGGCAGCCCTGGCATTTCAGCATGTAGTCGATCCGCGCCCGTTCGGGCTTGGCCACGCCGGGCACGTGTACGCCCTGCGCCCCAAGCTGCGCGGTGCCGGCCAGCGCCAGCACTCCGAAGACAGCGAGGATCGCCCCGCCCTTCATCCCCCGCCGGCCGCCGCGTGAAGCTTGGCCACGTCCGATCCGCTCAGCTTGGCGCCGCTGGCGCGCGCCGTTGCCACTTCGGTGGCGGTAAAGGGCTTGAACTTGGCTCCGGCCTTGGCGATCGCGGTGCCGACGTGGTTGAGCACGGCAGCGACAGCCGCATCGTCCATCCCCGATTGCGCCGGCATGGTTCCGCGATAGGGCTTGCCTTCAACCGTGATCGGCCCGTTGAGCCCCCGGGTAACCGCCAGCACCAGATAGCGGCGCCCGGCGGGCTTGGCCGCCATCTTGGCAAAGTCCGCACCCAGCGGCGGATAGGCGCCGGGCACGCCCTTGCCGGTGGCGGTGTGGCAAGCGGCGCAGCGGTTGTAGAGGCTGGCACCGCTGGGTGCGCTCTGCGCGCCGCCGGCAACCGCGATCCCCATGGCCACCAGCGCGCCGGGCAGCAGGAAGGCGAGCCGCTTCATCACTTGTCCGCCACGCCGATGATCGCCGCGACCGAGCAGTTGTAGACGCTGCTTTCGGTTCCCAGGCACCAGTTGTAATCGTTGTTCGATTGCGGGCGGACCTGCGGGCGATCGCCTTCGTTGCGGTTGCACAGGCACTGCCCGCACGAAGATACCCCGCAGCAATCGTTGTAGCTGATCACATAGGCCCGGCCATCAGCCGGGTTGGTGCAGGTCCCGATCCAGGTGATCGGGCTCATTTCGGTTCCCGGCGGGCAGGAACTGGCCGAGCCGCCGCAGCAGCTGCACAAAAAGCCGTCGATCGCGCAATAGCGCCAGTAATCGCAGGCGGTGACATCGCCGGGATCCTGGGGATTGCCGGTGGTCACCGGGGGCCGCGTCGACGGACCGGCCGGAGCCGAGGCGGCAGCGCGCGAAACCGGCAGCACAGGCAGAATTGCCGCGCCCGTCACCACCCCGCCCAGCCAGGCAAGATAGGATCGGCGCGATGTGCCGCGCGCCAGGCGCCGGGCAAAGCGTTCGGTAAGTTTGTCAAATCCGGCCATTGTCATGCACCCCCGTTGCGGCGCGCCAGGAATTCCTGGATCGAAGCGACCCCGCGTTCCTTGGCCTCGAACAGGCTTTCAAGGTGTTCGCGGCTGTTGATGAGCCCGAGCGAGGCCACCCGGCCCTGCTCGTCGAGCAATACGGCATAGGGCAGCTTGGCAACGCCAAACGAACGGCCCAGCGCCTCGGACAGGACCAGCGGAATTCCGCCCAGCCCATATTCGCCAGCCATCGCCCGATAGGCGCGGGCATCGCCATCGCCGGCCAGAACCACTTCCAGCCAGTCGCTCTCCGCCTTGCCGGCCGAGGCCAGCACCGGCAGCAGGCTCTTGCACACCGGGCAATCGGGCGCGGCGAAGAACACCAGCTGGCTGCGCCCGCCGCGCTTGCCGCCCACGGTCACGCTGGTGCCATCGATGGTCTGCAGTTCAAGCGCGGTTGGCGTATCGCCGACATTGACCGACTGGTGCAGCGTCAGCGCGCCGGCCGGGGCGATCCGTTCGTGCAGGATCCCGACCTGTCGGGCCAGCGCCGCGACCAGAACCCCGAGGATGACGACCGCCACCCACAGCAGGACTTGCGATGTCATCATCATGTCGGCTTCCTCTTCAAGGCAGGCAGCGCGGCCAGTTCGGCGGCGGCGAACCACAGCGCCAGCAGGGCCAGCGCGGCGAACGGGGCATCGAGCGTCCAGGCCGGCGCCGGTCCGGCCAGCACCAGCGCGGCGAGCAGCGCCAGCAACAGCGGGCGGGCGATGGTCAGGCCATCAACCGGCTTTTCGCGCGAAACCAGATCGCAGCCGCAATCCAGCACTTCGCCGCGCCGCCGCGCCAGCACTGCGCCATAGCCCGTCCAGACCAGGGTGGCGGCGATCAGGCCGCCGCCGCGCAATTCGCCGATCAGCAGCGCCAGGCCCGCCAGCGCCTCGATCGTCGCGGCCAGCGCCAGCAGCAAACCTGCCAGTGGCAGGCCCGCGCCGCTCAGCCGCGCCACCACCGGCACCAGCCGGTCGCGGGCCAGCAGCTTGTGCAACGCGGATGAGCCCAGGATCGCCGCCAGGAACAGCACCAGCGCCTGCATCACGGCACCGGATAGATCACGGTGGGAGTATAGGCGGTGCGGTTGCCGAGCGAATGGACGAAGGTGCCGCTGGCCGCATCGTAGACATCGATGCCGGTATCGGCACGGACCACCACCAGGCGGGGATTATCCTCGCGGGTCACCGCGATCGAACCCGAATGGGCCTGCAGCACGATGCGCTTGGTCCGCTGGCCGCTGGCGCTGTCGATCACCCAAACTTCGCTGCCGCCATCCTTGTGGCTGCCTTCCTTGCCGGCCGGGTTCATCAGCACATAGAGCATGCCCTTGGCATCGGCGGCGATCACGTTCCAGCCGCCCGGGCGCCATTCGCCCTGCGCGCCATCGGCGGTGCCGACGGTGTACTTGGCAGGCAGGGGCTTTGCCACCGGCCCGGACAGGTCATAGCCCTTGAGCTGGCCGCGATAGGTCACGAACCAGGCGGTGCGGCCGACCATCGCCGGCATCTGGAACTGGGCCTGGTTATCAATGTCCTGGACCTTCTCGATCACCTTTGAAGAGGCCACTGCTCCTTGTCCATCGAGCTGGACCGAGATCAGCGAACCATCGGCGCAGAAGCTGGTAAAGCCGCGCTCACCAGTGGGATAGGTGTGCGAGCAGCCCGGAAAGTCGATCTCGCCCAGCACCTTGCGGCCTTCCAGATCGACCACGGTGATCGATTGGGCCGGCGTGAAGTTGCTGACCAGCGCCCACTTGTCGCCGTTGGTCAGCTGGAAAGTGCCGGTATAGGTGACCGATTGCTGGCGCTTGCCGCCGGGCAGCACGATTTCGCCCTTGGGCTGCAGCGTCGCGGTATCCCAGATAGTGATCGCATCGGTCCGTTCACCGCGGTTCAGCCGCGTGTAGAAGGTTTCCGCGGTGTAGATTTCGCGCCGGGCTGGGGCGTGGAGCATGTTGGCGAACTGCGCCGCGCGGACAAAGCCCTTGAGCGGCAGCGCGGGATTGGCGGTATCGACCACCGCGATCCGGCCATCGACCAGCGAGGCGAAGTTGAAATCGTGCACCAGCACCCAGCTTTTGGGATAGTCGGCCGGCAGCTTGCCCACGTTGGGGATCGGATCGTCGGCCAGTGGCGGCGGCGGCGTTGTGTTGGCCAGTGCCGGCTGTGCCAGCATAATCAAAGACAGCGCCAAGGCGTGGTGGCTGTTGCGCATCGATCCCCTCCTGCATGCAGGACTGAAGCCTGCCGCGATAGACGGGATAGTGACGGCACTGGACAAACTTTGTCAAGCGGGTGCTGTCAGTCTAACAGCAACTTGTCTCCAATTCGCAGAGCTAGCGCAGATCGAGCACAGCTTCAGGCGACGAGCGACTGCCACTCGGCCAGCGCGGCCGAGCGACGAAGCTTGTAAGTCTGACGATCGACGAGATGGCGTTCCTGAGAAAAGTGGTTATGGAAGGAAGCATGGACTGATGCGAATTTCTGCAGCGACTTCATCCGCCTGAATCGCTGCATCGCCCGTTCTCGTCGTCGAAACGGAAGATGGCTGTTCTCTGCTAGATTGTTGAGCCAGCGGCCCACCTCGCGCCGATCAAGATTACCCAGTTCCCGCATAGCGGCAGGGTAGCTCCGCATCCCATCGGTAACGATTGATTCCGCCCGGCCGTGCCGTTTCAGCGCCTTCTTCAAGAAAGCCAAAGCTGCCGCTTTGTCGCGCTTTTTCGTGACATAGCTCTCAAGAACCTCACCCTCGTGATCAACAGCACGCCATAGATAATGGCGTTCGCCGTTGATCTTCACAAACACCTCATCGAGGTGCCAGCGCCAATGCCTGAAACCGCGCATCCGGCTCACCCGCTGGCGCCGGATTTCGGACGCGAACATCGGACCGAAACGGTTCCACCAGAACCGCACCGTCTCGTGACAAACGTCAATCCCACGCTCGAACAGCAGGTCCTCCACATTGCGCAACGACAGCGGGAACCGCACATACATCATTACCGCTAGGCGGATGATCTCGGGCGAAGAGTTGAAATACCGAAACGGGTTCACGGATCTGCTCATCCACCCGATTTACCGCCCTCACCGTCGGCCGGCAATTTTGCTCTGACAATGCCGGCGCGGCTCGCCAGCCGCTCGAGGATCGTGCGATCAGGCTCTTTGAGGCGCTGT
>JAYSCF010000073.1:0-9103 GCA_041915005.1 Novosphingobium sp. | reverse complement strand
CCATCGAGCACACGCCGCGCACGTGGGGTTCGTTGTTGAATTCGGCCTGGAGGTCGGGCTTGTCGCTGCCGCCCATGCCGGTGCCGTTAGGGCAGCCGCCCTGGGCCATGAAGCCCGGGATCACGCGGTGGAACTTGATCCCGTCATAGAACCCTTCGCCGACCAGTTCCTTGATCCGCGCGACGTGGCCGGGGGCCAGGTCGGGGCGCAGCTTGATCTTCACGTCGCCGCCCGTGCCGTTGCCGGTATCGAGCGTCAGGGTCAGGTATTCGTCGGCCATTGGATGCATCTCCTGTGGGAATTGGGAGCGGATATAGGCACCTTGCGCACAAAGTCACGCCTTGCCCGGTTGCTTTTGCAGACGACCGGCCTAGACCACCCGCGATGACTCCCGAGGAATTCGACCCCACCCTGCTTGCCGATGCCGTTCCGGCAGCGGAACCGGTGCGCGAAAATGACAGCCTCGACGAGGAAAACACCCTCAAGAAAGACTTCGTACGGCGGGTGCGCGATGCACTTGAAGCGGGCGAGGACGGCACGGTCTACGACCTGGTCGAACCGCTCCACCCCGCCGACGTGGCCGACCTGTTCGAACTGCTCGATGCGGATGAGCGCCCGCTGCTGGCCAAGGCGATCAGCGACCTCATGGGCAGCGAGGTCATCGCCGAGCTGAACGACCACGTGCGCGAACTGCTGGTCGAATCGCTGCCGGCGGAAACCGTCGCCGATATCGCCGAACAGCTCGAAACCGACGACGCGGTCGCGATGCTCGAGGATCTCGACGAGGACGACCAGCAAGCCGTCCTGGCCGAAATGGAGCCCGAGGACCGCGCCGCGATCGAAACCGCGCTGTCCTATCCCGAGGAATCCGCCGGCCGCTTGATGAGCCGCGATTTCATCGCGGTGCCCGAACACATGACGGTCGGCGATCTGATCGACTATCTGCGCGAAGACCACGACCTGGCGACCGAGTTCTGGGAAGTGTTCATCGTCGATGCCCGCCATCACCCGGTTGGCACCTGTTCGCTCAGCTGGATCCTGCGCACCCCGCGCTCGATCGCGCTGACCGACGTGATGAAGCGCGACCAGACCCTGATCCCGGTAACGATGGATCAGGAAGAGGTCGCGCTGCGGTTCCAGAAATACGCGCTGATTTCGGCCGCCGTGGTCGATGATGGCGGCCGCCTGGTCGGCCAGATCACGGTCGATGACGTGGTCCACATCATTCAGGAAGAAGCCGGCGAGGACGTCCTGCTGCTTTCGGGCGCCGGCGATGGCGACATCAACGAGCCGATCGAGGTGACGATCCGCACCCGCCTGACCTGGCTGGTGGTCAACCTTGGCACGGCAATCCTCGCCTCCAGCGTGGTCGGACTGTTCCAGGGCGCGATCGCCAAGTTCGCGCTGCTGGCCGTGCTGATGCCGATCGTCTCGGGCATGGGCGGCAATGCCGGCACCCAGACGCTGGCGGTGATCGTGCGCGCACTGGCGACCAACCAGCTGACCAGTTCGAACACCTGGCGGATGATCGGGCGCGAATTCACCATCGCCACGGCCAATGGCCTGTCGCTGGGGATCATGATCGGCACCGGGGTGGGCTTGATCTTCGGCAACCCGCTGCTGGGCGTGGTGATCGCCTCGGCCATGCTGATCAACAACCTGGTCGCCGGGTCGGCGGGCATTCTGGTGCCGCTGACGCTCGACAAGCTCAAGGTCGATCCGGCGGTATCCTCGGCCGTATTCGTGACCATGGCAACCGACGTGATGGGCTTCTTCAGCTTCCTTGGCCTGGCCGTCCTCAGCGGGCTGGCGAGCTGACCGCGTGCCCCTGCACCTGACCAAGGTGGCCTATGGCGCGCAAAGCCTTGAGGAAATGCGCGCATGGTTCGCCGATCGCGGCCCCGAAGCGCGGCTCCACACCCGCAACCTGCCCAAGCGGATCGACGAAATCGTCCCGCCCGATGGGTCGGAATGCGGATCGCTGTTCTGGATCTTCAAGCACCAGCTGGTGATGCGCTCGCCGATCCTGCGCTTCGAGGAAGTCGAAGGCGCCAAGAACCACATCGTGATCGTGCCGAAACTGATCGAGGTTCTCCCCAGCCCCAAGCGCGCGCACCAGGGCTGGCGCTATCTCGAGGGCAAGGACGCCCCCGCCGACCTCGGCGCGGGCGAGGCCAGCGGCGATGTCATGCCCGGCGGGCTGGCCAGCGAACTCGCGCGGCTGGGGCTGGTCTAGCGCCCGTTTCAGCTAGACTGGAACAAGGTATCCTAAACCCCCTTGGCAACCACCTTGCGCAGCACTTGCGCATAGGTTTCGGGCTCCTGCGCGCCGGGGATCAGGAACTTGCCGTTGACGATCATCGCCGGCACCCCGGAAATGTTCATGTCCCAGGCAGCCGCCTCCTCGCGCCGGACGATCGCGCCCAGCGCCTCGTCGCGGATAGCCGCCAGGGCGCCGGCGCGATCCAGCCCCACAGCCGCGGCCACATCGGCCAGCACTTCGGGATCGGAAACATTGCGGCGCTGCTGGAAGTGGGCATCGAACAGCGCCCGCTTGAGCCGGGTCTGGACCTCGGCCCCACCCTCGATCAGCGCCCATTTGAGCAGCTTGTGCGCGGCAAAGGTGTTCCAGATCCGGGTTGAAGGCTCAGCCCCTTCGCCGTGCCAGCGGAAATCATAGCCGGCGCGGTCCCCGGCCTGGGCCAGTCGTTCGCGGTTCGCGCCCGATTCCTCCGGGCTGCGGCCATATTTGCGGGCCACGTGATCGCGCCAGTCCTCGCCCTCGGCGGGCATGTCGGGGTTCAGCTCGAAAGGCAGCCAGCGCACCTCGGCCTCGATCTCACCCGCCAGCTGTTCCAGCCCCTTTTGCAGCTGGGAATAGCCGATCACGCACCACGGGCACATGACATCCGAATAGATGTCGATGGTCAGTTTGGCCGGCGCGCTCATCGCGCCAGCCACCACTTGAGCAGGTGATGCGCCACGGCCTGCGGCGGCGGAGCGATAAAGCGCGCACCATCATCCCCGGCCATCGCGGCGGCCACTTCCTCGCGGCTGAACCAGTTGGCCTCGTCAAGCTCGGTGGTGTCGATGGTCAGTTCGGCGCTGGTCGCATAGGCATGGCAGCCGATCATCAGGCTCGAGGGGAACGGCCAGGGCTGACTGGCGACATAGGTTACATCGCGCACGTCGATCCCGGCTTCCTCGCGCACTTCGCGCGCCACGGCTTCCTCGATGCTTTCACCCGGTTCGACGAACCCGGCCAGCGCCGAAAAGCGCCGCGGCGGAAAGCGCGGCTGGCGGCCCAGCAGCAGGCTACCGCCATGTTCGACCAGCATGATCGTGACCGGATCGACCCGCGGGAAATGCTCACCCTTGCAGGCGTCATTGGTGCAATTGCGCTGCCAGCCGCCCTTGGCCAGCACCGTGGCGCTGCCACAGCGCGCGCAGAACCGGTGGCGGGCATGCCAATCGACCAGCGCGCGGGCCGTGCCATAGGTGGCCAGTTCCTCGCCAGTCAGCGCGCCCATTGCCGCCCAGACCCGCGGATTGGCAGGTGCGACCGAGCCGATCAGCCGGGGCGCCACTTCGGCAAAGCAGGCCTTGCCGCCCAGCAGGCCCAGGAACACCAGTTCGCTCGCCGGATCGGCATCGCCCAGCGTGCCCCAGTCAAGCCCGCCATCGGGATTGATCAGCGGATCCAGCCCATCGAGCTTGAGCAGCCGCGCGCGCCAGTCCATCAGCCCTTGCAGCGCCTGCGCATCTGCGCGGATATGGTCTGCCCGATCAAGATTGCTGCCTGAAAATGCGATTGTAGCCGTGCTCATGCACCCTTCCCCTGTCTGGCGAGATCCGCCCCGACCGCCTTGGGAAATTCCTTGGCGATCGGCAATTTTCTCTCGGGCATGTATTGGACGAACAGCCCGGTGCGCAGCCCGAGGCGCAGCTGGGCATAACCCACCGTCCCCGCCGCGCCCGACCAGCCGAACAGCCCGGCCTCGCGGCCCGTGCCCACAACCCCGCCCGCGCCAAAGGCCTGGCCCGCGATCCACGTGCCAGCAAGATCCGCGCCGGGCGGCAGCAGGTTTGCCGTGCCCATGGCAACCGCGGCCTCGCTCATCACCCGGCGATTGCCGGCCATGCCGCGTCCGACCAGCATGGCGAGGAAGCGGTCATAGTCTGCCGGCGAAGTAACCAACCCCGAGCCGCCAAAAGCGAACGGGATCGGCACTTCGTAGATCGAGTTGCCCGGCTTATCGATCGCGAAGGGCCGCCCCGCGACGATGGCATAGTTGGTGGTCAAATGGGCCGATGCCGCCTGCGGCACGCGAAACCAGCTGTTCGTCATGCCCGCCGGGGCAAAGATCCGTTCCTGGACGAAGGCATCAAACGGCTGGCCCGTGATCCGCGCGATCACCAGCCCGAGCACGTCGAGCCCCATCGAATAGTTCCACTTGGCCCCCGGTTCGGCGCGCAGCGGCACGCTGGCGGCACGGCGCAGGAATTCATCGGGCGCGGGGACCGGCGCCCCGGCGGTGATCCCCGGCAGGCGGCGGCGCGAAACCAGCCCGGGGTTGACCCCGATCCGGGCCAGCTCCTCGGACACCTTGTCCTTGCTCACCACCGCATAGCCCAGCCCGCTGGTATGGGTCAGCAGGTGGCGGATCGTGATCAGCTGGGTCGCCGCGCGCGCCTCCAGCCCCTTGGCCGGATCGATCGCCACCTGCATATGGGCAAATTCAGGGGCGAAATCGGCCAACGGCTGATCCAGCCCAAGCCGGCCTTCATCGACCAGGATCATCGCTGCCATGCCGGTGATCGGCTTGGTCATCGAATAGGCGCGAAACAGGCTGTCAGGGCCATCGGCATCGGCATCGTCGAACCCTTCGCGGCCGCGCACGATATAGCCGGGCGCCTCGGTTCCCCAGCCCAGCGCGGCAACCATGCCCGAAACCTGCCGGGCCGAAACATACTTGTCGATCAGCGCGGTGACGGTGGGCCACTGCGCCTCAAGGCTGCCCGCGCCCGCTTCTGCGGCCCAGGCCGCGGCGCGCGCCAGCGGAAAGGCGCCGAGCGCCCCCAGCATGGCCGAACCGCGCAGCAGCGAACGGCGCGAAAGCAGCGGATTGATGGCCTCAGCCACGGTCACTCTCCCTCTTTGCGGGCCAGCGCAAGCCGGGCCGCCTTGGCAAACAGGGTGGGAAGGCCCGCCTCCGCGATTGCAGGAAGCGGCCACCATTCTCCGGCTTGCCCCTCCAGCCTAGCCCAATCGCCCCCCGAATAAAGCATCAATTGCAATTCGAGATCGAAGTGGGTGAAGCCGTGGCGGACCACGCCGCCCGGGGTCCAGTTCCCGTCCAGCGGCGCACCACCATGACCATCGCCTTGGGCGTTCCAGCCATCGTCGACCAGCGCGCGCATCCCCGCCAGCATCCCCTTGCCCGCACGCCGCACCAGCCAGACCGCGCCGTCGCGCTCGATCCAGTATGCACGCCCGCGCCGCGCCGGCTTGGCCTTCTTCGGCGGCTTGACCGGGAAGCGTTCCGCGCCCTCGGTTCGGCCCTGGCAAACTTCTGCGAGTGGGCAGAGCAGGCAGCGCGGGCTGCGCGGCGTGCAAACCGTCGCCCCCAGATCCATCATCGCCTGGGCAAAATCGCCAGGCCGCCTGGCCGGGGTGATCGCCTGGGCGCGCTCGCGGATTTCGGCGCGGGCGGCGGGCAGCGGGGTATCGATCGCCCAGAGCCGGGTAATCACCCGCTCGACATTGGCATCGACCACGGCGGCCGGTTCGTCAAAAGCGATCGCAGCCACGGCGGCGGCAGTATAGGCGCCCAGTCCCGGCAATTCGCGCAAGGCCGCCTCGGTTCCGGGAAACACCCCGCCGCGCGCGGCCACGGCGCGGGCACAGGCGATCAGGTTGCGCGCCCGGGCATAGTAGCCGAGCCCCGCCCAGGCAGCCATCACCTCGGCCTCGTCCGCTTCGGCCAAGGCCTCCACCGTCGGCCAACGCGCGGTGAACTTGGCGAAATAGGGGCCGACTGCAGCCACCGTGGTCTGCTGCAGCATCACTTCGGACAGCCACACGCGGTAGGGTTCAGGCGGCGGCGTGCCGGGCGCGCTGCGCCACGGCAGCACGCGGGCATGGTCATCGTACCAGCCCAGCAATCGGCCCGAAATGTCTTGCGCGCTGGCATCCATGCCGCCGCTATGGCATTGGCGGGATGCAAATGGAACGCAGTCCGAAAAAGTCCGGGTCATCCCCCCGCAAGTTCGAGCGCGCGCGCGGCGGTGCACCGCGCGCCGTGGGCGAACTGATGCCCGAAATCGGCCGCACCGCGTTTCGCCGCTTCGGCTTCGTGCAATCGAGCGTGGTGACCCGCTGGCCCGAGATCGTGGGGGAGCGCCATGCCCGGATCTGCGCCCCGGAATCGATCCGTTTCCCCCCCGGCGAAAAGAGCGAGGGCATCCTCCAACTGGTGGTCGTACCGGCCCATGCCCCGCTGATCAGCCACGTGATCCCCGAAATCATGGAGCGGGTAAACCGCTTCTTCGGCTACAACGCGGTGGCCAGGGTCAAGCTTCGGCAAGGTGAGGTTAAGCCGCCGCCTGCTCAGAAAACCACGGCCCCGCCGCCGTCGCTCAAGCCGATTCCGATGGAACTTGGCGAAAGCCTGCGCGATATCGGCGATCCGGAACTGCGCACCGTGCTTGAATCGCTGGCCCGGGCGATGACTGCCCAGAATGGAAGCAAGAATGATCAATAGCGTGTTGAAGAAGCTTGGCGTGATGCTGGTCCTGGTGCTGGGGGCAAGCGCACTTGCCGCTGCGGCCAAGCCCGCCAGACCCGCCCAGCCTGCGGCGCGCAATTGGAACAATGTCATCACCTATCTGCCCAGCGGGGCGATTGTGAAGGGCAATCCGGCGGCCAAGGTCAAGCTGGTCGAATATATCAGCTATACCTGCCCGCACTGCGCGCACTTCAACGCCGAAGCCTCGCCGGTGCTGGCCAGCAGCTATGTCGCCAGCGGCAAGGTGCAGGTCGAGATCCGCCCCTTCTTCCGCAACATGTTCGACGTTACCGCATCGCTGCTGGCGCATTGCGGGCCGGTTACGCGCTTCCTGGGCAATCACGATGCCTTGCTGGCGCAGCAGGAACAGTGGATGGCCGCCGCCGAACACCCCACCAGCGAACAGATCGCGCGCTGGTCCGACCCCGATTTTGCCAAGCGCATGCAGGCCGTAGCCACCGATCTGGGCCTTGCCCGGGTGATGCAGGCGCGCGGCTATACCGCGCCGCAGCTGGGCGCTTGCCTGGCCGACAAGGCGCTGGCCCAGAAGCTGGCCGACCTGACCAACCAGGGGGTGAGCACCTACAAGGTCCAGGGCACGCCCGCCTTCCTGATCAACAACCAGCTGCAGGACGATGTCTTTGGCTGGGCCGCGCTGCACCCCAAGCTGGATGCGGCGCTGCGCTGAACCTGTCGACTGCCCTGTGGAGAACGCGCCGCGGCCGTTCGCCCCACTTTCAACCTGCACGTGGCCGGGCTAGCCTTGGCCGCTTCGCACCAGAGGAATTGAACCAGATGAAGCTTCGCCACCTTGGCCTTGTCGCCCTTGTCCCGCTCGCGCTTGGGCTTGCCGCCTGCAACAAGGGCAGCAGCGATGCCGGCACGGCCGAACTTTCGGGCGCGCCGATCGCGGCCGTGGCTCCGCCCGCCGGCAAGACCTGGGCCGAAGTGGTCAAGGTGACCGACGAAGGCGGCTACCAGATGGGCAACCCCGATGCCCCGATCAAGGTGATCGAATATGGCTCGCTGACCTGCCCGCACTGCGCCGAATTTGCCGAAACCGCCGGTGTCGAACTGCGCGACCAATATGTCGCCAGCGGCCGGGTTTCGTATGAATTCCGCAACATGATCCGCGATGCGATCGATCTTACCCTGGTCCAGCTGGTGCGCTGCAGCCCGCCGGAAAGCTTCTTTGCGCTGACCGACCAGACCTTTGCCAACCAGAAGGCCTTCTTCGAAAAGGCCCAGGGCGCAAGCAAGGCCGAGCAGGAAGCCGCGTTTGCCGCAGCCCCCAATCTGCGCGGGGCGGCCATCGCCGGCCTGACCGGCTCGCTCGATTTCTTCGCGGCGCGCGGGCTTTCCAAGGCCCAGGCGGGCACCTGCCTGGCCGACAGCAAGACCGCCGAAAAGCTGGCCACCATGTCGAACGAACAGGGCCAGAAGTATAACATCGAAGGCACCCCCACCTTCTTCATCAACGGCAAGAAGCAGGACTTCAACACCTGGCCCCAGCTCAAGGACGCGCTGATCAAGGCCGGGGCGCGCTGATCCTGGACTGAACCGGATAGAAGGCCGGTCCGATGCGCATCAAGCGGCTCAAGCTCTCAGGCTTCAAAAGCTTCGTAGAGCCGGCTGAACTGCGCATCGAACCGGGCCTGACCGGGGTTGTCGGCCCCAACGGCTGCGGCAAATCCAACCTGCTCGAAGCGATCCGCTGGGTGATGGGCGAAAGCTCGGCCAAGTCGATGCGCGGCGGCGGCATGGAAGACGTGATCTTCGCCGGTACGGCCCAGCGCCCGCCGCGCGATTTCGCCGAAGTCGTGCTGGTGGCCGAAGATGCTGAGCGCGAAGAACTCGAAGTCGTCCGCCGGATCGAGCGCGGCGCGGGCAGCGCCTACCGCGTCAACGGGCGCGACGTGCGGGCCAAGGATGTCGCGCTGGTCTTTGCCGATGCGGCCACCGGGGCGCACAGCCCGGCGCTCGTCTCGCAGGGGCGGATTGCGGCGGTGATCGCGGCCAAGCCCGCCGAACGGCGCATGATGCTCGAAGAAGCCGCCGGGATCGCCGGGCTGCACGTGCGCCGCAAGGATGCCGAACAGAAACTGCGTGCAACCGAAGCGAACCTGTCCCGGCTGGAAGACATCATGGCCGGGCTTGATCAGCAGATCGCCAGCCTGCGCCGCCAGGCCCGCGCCGCCGAACGCTACAAGGGCCTGTCCGAGCGGATCCGCCTGGCCGAAGCCCGGCTGGTCTTTGCCCGCTGGCGCGATGCCGCCGCCGCAGCCCAGGCCGCGCGCAGCGAGGCTCAGAGCGCC
>JAYSCF010000072.1:0-9145 GCA_041915005.1 Novosphingobium sp. | reverse complement strand
CGGCGATCAGCGCCGCAACCCCGCTGCCCAGCGCGGCAACCAGCGCCGAAGGTTCAACCCCGCCCCCGCAGACCCGCAGCACGTCGGCCATGTGGTCGGTCACGGCCGAGGCGGCGCGATCGAACAGCAGGATCCGCGCCGCCTCGGGCATCGCAGTGTCCTCGATCGCGGACCAGACCTGCTCCATGCCCAGCAATTGTTCGACCGCAACGAAGGCTGCGGCCACCTGGGCCAGGGTTGCGCCTTCTTCTTCGGCCAGTTCGAAGGGATGGATCAGCCCCAACCGGTTGACGATGCGATTGGCGATCCGGGTGGCGATGATTTCGCGGCGGAGGCGATGTTCGGCGATGTCCTGGCGGAAGGCCTCGCGCATCGGCCGGGGGAACTTGCCCAGCAGCTCGCTCTCAAGCCCCGGATCGTCGACCAGTTCCGAGCCTTCGAGCGCATCTTGCAGGACCAGCTTGGTTGAGGACAGCAGCACGGCCAGTTCGGGCCGGGTCAGCCCCTGGCCATCGGCGGCGCGGCGCACCAGGCTGTCGCTTTCGGCCAGGCCTTCGGTCTTGCGGTCAAGCTGGCCGCCCTGTTCGAGCGTTTCGATCAGGCGCACCTGCGCGGCCACGGCCGAGGCTCCGCCCGCCGCGGCGATCGATAGCGCCAATGCCTGCAGCCGGTTGTCCTCAAGCACGATGTCGGCGACTTCGCCGGTCATCTGCGCGAGCAGCGCGACCCGGCCCGGCTCGTCGATTCGCCCGGCGCGCTTGGCGCCCGCCAGCGCGATCTTGATGTTGACCTCGTTGTCGCTGCAATCGACCCCGGCCGAATTGTCGATGAAATCGGTGTTGATCCGCCCGCCGGTTCCGTTCGCGCCCATGAGCGCGAATTCGATCCGCCCGGCCTGGGTGCAGCCCAGGTTGGCGCCTTCGCCGATCACGCGGGCGCGCACGTCGCCCCCGTCGATCCGCAGCGCATCGTTGGCCGGATCGCCGACCGCGACGTTGTTTTCGCTCGCGGCCTTCACATAGGTGCCGATCCCGCCGAACCACAGCAGATCGACCTGCGCCTTGAGGATCGCGGTGATCAGGCTGTCGGGATCGATGCTGTCCGCCTCGATCCCCAGCATGGCGCGAACTTGCGGGCTGAGCGGGATGTCCTTGAGGCTGCGGGCAAAGACCCCGCCGCCGGCGGAGATCAGCGCCTTGTCGTAATCATCCCAGCTCGATCGCGGCAGGGCGAACATCCGGGCGCGTTCGGCCCAGGCCTTGGCCGCATCGGGATCGGGATCGAGGAAGATGTGGCGGTGGTCGAACGCGGCGACCAGCTTGATCGATCGCGACAGCAGCATGCCATTGCCGAAGACGTCGCCCGACATATCGCCGCAGCCCGCCACCCGGACCGGATCGGCCTGCACGTCGACCCCCAGTTCGAGGAAGTGGCGCTGGACCGAAAGCCACGCGCCCTTGGCGGTGATGCCCATCGCCTTGTGGTCATAGCCGTTCGAGCCGCCGCTGGCGAAGGCATCGTCGAGCCAGAAATCGTGTTCGGCGGCGATCGCATTGGCCGTGTCGGAGAAGGTTGCCGTGCCCTTGTCGGCGGCAACCACGAAATAGGGATCCTCGCCATCGCGGATCACCACCTTGGCGGGGTGGACCACCTTGCCGCCCGCGATGTTGTCGGTGATCGACAGCAGGGTGCGGATGAACAGCTTGTAGCTGTCCTTGCCTTCGGTGAGCCAGCCTTCGCGGTCCCGCGCCGGATCAGGCAATTGCTTGGGATAGAACCCGCCCTTGGCGCCGGTCGGCACGATTACCGCGTTCTTGACCCGCTGGGCCTTCATCAGCCCGAGGATTTCGGTGCGGAAGTCATCGCGCCGGTCCGACCAGCGCAGCCCGCCGCGCGCGACCGGCCCCGCGCGCAGGTGGATCCCTTCGACCCGGCGCGAATAGACGAAGATTTCGCGCCATGGCACGGGTTTGGGCAGGCCCGGGACCAGAGCGGAATCCAGCTTGAAGGCCAGGGCCTCTTCCCCGGCGGGGGCAAAGGCGTTGGTGCGCAGCACGCCTTCGAGCACGGCGCGGTACTGGCGCAGCAGCCGGTCATCGTTGATCGCCGAAACCCCGGCCAGCCCTTCGCGGATCGCATCCTGCGCCGCGGCTTCGGCGGCGGCGCGATCCCCCTTGAAGGCGGGATCGTGGCGCGCGCTGAACAGCGCGAGCAGCGCGCGGGTGACCCCGGGGGCGTTCTGCAGGGCATCGACCGCGGTCGGCACCGAATAGTTGAGCCCGGCCTGGCGCAGGTAGCGATACCATGCGCGCAGCAGGTCGGTCTCGCGCGCCGAAAGGGCGGCGGCGGTGATCAGCCGATTGAAGGGATCGTCTTCGGCCAGATCGTTGAGCACGTTGGCGATCGCGGTTTCGATCACGCCGGCGCGGGCCAGCAGGCTGGCTGCATCCTGTCCGGCGGGGATGGTCAGCTGGAAATCGTGCACCGTGCCGAGCCGGCCTTCGTCGAGTTCAGTGGGGAGATCTTCGATCACCCGGAAACCGAAGTTTTCCAGCGCGGGCACCGCATCCGACAGCGCCAGTGCGCCATGGCGCTGGTAAAGCTTGAGCCGGAGCGTGCCGGCCTCGTCACCGGCCATTGCGTGCAGCCGGGCATCGCGGCGCGGGCCCGGTTCGCCTTCGCCGGCAAGGCGGCGCAGCCGGGCAATGTCGCGCGCGGCCTCAGCCGGGCCATAGGCACCGCGATAGGACAGCGGGAAGCTTTCGGCAAAGCGCGCGGCGATGGCCGCGGCGCGCGACGGGTCTTCGGCCGCCGAAATCTCGGCCTCGACCGCTTCGCTCCAGCCGCGCAGCATGGCTTGCAGCCGCGCGTCGAGCGCGGTTTCATCGGGCAGGCTGGCCACTGCCGGCAGATCGAGCACGAAGCGGATCAGCGCCAGGCTGCCCTCGATCTGCACCGCCCAGTCGAGCACCGGACCGGCGCAGGCATCGCTTAGCATCTGCGCAATCTGCACGCGGGTGCCGGTCGACATGATGTCGCGCGGGATCCAGACAAAGGCGAACAGGTGGCGCATCAGCGGTGCCGGCACCAGCATCAGGCGCGGGCGCGGCCGGTCGATCAGGCTCATCGTGGTGGTGGCCACGCGTTCCAGATCGGCATCGGCGAACGAGATCAAGAGATCGTGCGGCAGCGCGGTCAGCGCATGGACCAGTGCCTTGCCCGCGTGGCCGTGGGGGGCAAAACCGAACCGCTCGGTCATCGCGGCCAGCTGGGCGCGCATCCGCGGCACCTGTGTCGGGGCGGCGGCAAGGGCCGCGCTGGTCCAGATCCCGGCGTGGACCGACAAGGCGGTGACCTGGCCCTGGTTGCGGCGGGGCACGATGAACAGGTCAAGCGGCGTGCGGCGGTGGACGTTGCTCGGCTGGTTCGACTTGACGATCAGCGGCGCGCGCGCACCGGGACGGTCGAACCAGGCAAAGGCGCGTTCCCACGAAATCGGGCCAAGCAGGGTCGTGGCGCTCTTGGCGCAGATCCCCAGGGCATCGGACTGGCGGCCATCGTGGGCATGAACCACGTGGCCCAGCTGGGTCAGCATTCCGTCCTTGAACCAGCGCAGCAGCGCAGCGCCTTCGCCATCGTCGCAGGCGTCGGCATCGGCGGCCATCACCGCCTGCATCGCCGGCCAGTCGGCCACGGCGGCGCGCACGTCGGCCAAGGTCGTCTCGAGCGCCTTTTCGAGGGCGCGGCGCTGGCGGGCATCGCCGCGCTGGGTTTCGAGATAGACCATCGATTCGCGCTTTTCGCCGGCGGCCTCGCCTTCGGCGATCGCGGTCAGCACGCCGGCTTCATCGCGGCGCACCGCCACGACCGGATGGACCAGCCGGTCGATCGCCAGCCCCTGGGCGGCGATGGTCGAGGCGATCGAATCGACCAGGAAGGGCATGTCATCGTTGATCACGGCCACGCGCATGAAGCGCTCGCCCGCTGCGCCTGCGACCGATTCAATCGCGATCGCCGGGCGGGCCGGGATGCGCGCGGCGGCGGCGGCGAGCATGAAGGTGGCGGCGCGGTCCAGCGCATCGGGGGGCAGCGGGGCATCGCCGGGCAACTGCGCGGCGGCGAGCCGCTGTGACACAGCCTTCAGGAGGACGGGCTTCGACGTCATGCTATCTGCTCCTCAACCAGCGGATCTGGATCACTCCCGCTTGTTATAAAATTGCTATCTTATGTAGCTATTTTACGCATTGTAGTAGCAAATGGTCACTGCCGCAACCAGTCACCGCCCCGGATTTGCCCCTAGGCGAGCGCGGCAACCGTCAGCTCCAGCGAACGCCGCCGCGCCGCCGGATCATAGGTGGCGCCGCTGACGATCAGCTCGTCGGCCCCGGTGCGTTCGATGAACCGGTGGATCGCGGCGCGCACGGTTTCGGCGCTCCCGATCGCGCTGGCCTGGCGCATGTGTTCAAGCATGGCGAGCAGCGAGGGGCTGAGGCTCTGGCGATAGCCCGGCACCGGCGGTTTGAGCCTGCCCGGAGTGCCCGAGCGCAGCGCGACGAAGCTCTGGTCCATCGACGAGGCGAGCAGCACGGCTTCCTCGTCCGTTTCGGCCGTGATCACGTTCATCGCCACCATCACCCGCGGCGTATCGAGCCACTGCGAGGGACGGAACTGGTGACGATAGAGCTGCAGCGCCGCGTCCAGCTGATCGGGCGCGAAGTGCGAGGCGAAGGCATAGGGCAGGCCCAGCGCCGCGGCGAGCTGCGCCCCGAACAGGCTGGAGCCGAGCATCCACATCTGGACCTGCGCGCCGTAGCCGGGGGTGGCGCGGATGCCGAGTTCGGGTTCGCCCGTGAACAGCGCGCGCAGTTCGACCACGTCCTGCGGGAAATAGTCCGAGGCGCGCGCCAGATCGCGGCGCAGCGCCTGGGCAATGCGCTGATCGGCCCCCGGTGCGCGGCCCAGCCCGAGATCGACCCGCCCCGGGAACAGCGCATCGAGCGTGCCGAACTGTTCGGCGATGACGAAGGGGTTATGATTGGGCAGCATGATGCCGCCCGCGCCGATCCGGATCGTTGCGGTGGCCTGGCCGATATGGCCCAGGACCACCGCCGTGGCCCCGCCGGCAATCCCGTCCATCGCGTGATGTTCGGCGACCCAGAAGCGGCGGTAGCCGGCCGCCTCGGCGGTCTGGGCGAGCAGCGCGGCTTCACCGAGGGCCTGCGTGATGGTGCCGCCTTCGCGCACCGGGACGAGATCAAGGACGGAGAGGTCGATCATGGCGCCGATGGTGGGGGCGGCGGGCCGAGCTGGTCAAGATAGGACTTTGCAGTACGCGCCGCATCGCTGCCCGCAGCGGCCGTGATCACCGATTGCCAGCTTTGCCGCGCGGCGTCCTCGTGCCCGCCCAGCACCGCGATCACGCCAGCTTCCAGCCCGATTTCGCCATCGCCGGGCAGCAGCTTGGCGGCCATTTCGATTTCGGCCTGGGCTTCGGCCAGCTTGCCCTGCCGCCGGGCCAGCGTTGCCGACAGCAGCCAGCCCTGCGGATTGGCCGGGGTCTTGGCGCGGGCTTCGGCCAGCGCGATCCCGGCTTCTTCAAGGCGGCCCAGCGAAACCAGCGCGCGGGCGCGGTCGATCGCGATCTCGCCGGTGAGGTCATCGCGGTTGCTGGCCAGGGCATCGGTATGGCCCAGATCGAGCAGGGTCAGCGCGCGGGGGGCCGATCCCGCGGCGAGCGCGGCATTGGCCGCCATCGCCGCACGCCGGGCGCGCAGTTCGTGCTGATCGGCGGGGGTCATCTCGCGCGCTTCGCCGAGCGCGCTTTCGGCCGCGCTCCAATGGCCTTGCGCCGCTTCGGCCACGCCCAGGCAGTGATCGGGCTGGGCGCGCAGCACCCCTTCGAGCCCCGCGCGCCAGGCCAGCGCAGACGCGGCGGCTGCCTGGGGATCGCTCTGCGTCAGCGCAAGGCATGCGGCATAGCGCCCCTGGGGCTGCGGAGCGGGCTGCGGGTCGGCCGCGCCGTGCAGTTCGCGGCGATGGTGGATTTCGAGCGGGGCCTGCGGCAGGGCGCCGCCGGGGCCGATCTGCGCGATGAGCGGCACGATCAGGGCAAGCGGAAGGGACATCGGCAACCTCGGGATCAGGGCAGGGCGGCAAGCGTGCGCAGCAACAGGGCAATATCCGCATCGCGCGACAGGCGGTGATCACCGTCCTTGATCAGCTGCACCTGCACGTCGGCTGAACGCAGCGCGGCGGCCAGCTTCAGCGCCAGTTCCCATGGCACGTCGGCATCGCGCTGGCCGTGGATCAGCCGCACCGGGCAGGTCAGCGCGATCTCCCCTTCCAGCAGGCGCTGGGCCTGCCCATCGGCCCAGAACAGGGCGTGGGTCGGGGTGGGTTCGGGGCCATAGGGATTGGGTTCGTAGACGGTTTCCCCGGCTGCAAGCCGGGCCTTGTCGGCCGCGCTGGTGCCCCATTCGGTAAAGTCGGGCGCGGCGGCGATCCCGACCAGCGCGTGAACCTGGCCAGGCCGGGCCAGCGCCGCCAGCAGCATCAGCCACCCGCCCATCGACGATCCAATCAGCACCACTGGCCCGCTGCAACAGGCTGCGATCAAGGCCAGCACTTCATCGCGCCAGCGGCTGAGCGAACCTTCGGCAAAACTGCCCTCGCTTTGCCCGCAGCCCGAATAGTCGAGCAGCAGGCATTCGCGCCCCTGGGCCAGCGCCCAATCGAACACCGCCGTGGCCTTGCCGCCGGCCATGTCGGACATGTAGCCGGGCAGGAACACCAGCGCCGGGCCAGTGCCGGGCGTGTGGCGAAAGGCGATGCGCCTGCTGCCCTGGGGACCATCGGGCAGGGCGTGGAAACGGGTTTCGATCATGCCTGCCTCATGCCCCGGCCCGGCGCGTGGGGCAATGCCATTGCCCTGTCACGATTGCGCGGTAGTCTGCCTGCCAACAGATTGACCGGGAGAATGCCATGACCCTGCCCTCTTCGTCCGCTGCGCCGCTGGGCGCCGCCAGCCGTCGCGCGTTTTTCAAGCTCGGGGCACTGGGGCTGGCCGGCCTTTCAGCGCCGCTGATCGCGGGCGATGGCGCCAAGGGCTTTACCCACGGGGTGGCAAGCGGCGAACCGGGGGCCGAGCAGGTCTTGCTGTGGACCCGCTATGTCGGCGAGGGCGAGACGAGGCTGGGCTTCGAACTGTCCGAGGATCAGTCCTTTGCCCATGTCGCGGCGCGGGGCGAATGCGTGGCCGCGCCGGCCAGCGATCACTGCGCCAAGGGCTGGGCGCGGGGCCTTGTTCCGGGCAAATGGTATTACTACCGCTTCATCGCCCCTTCGGGCGAAGTGTCGCCGATCGGGCGCACCCGGACCCTGCCGGTGGGCAAGCTGGCGCGGTTCCGGCTCGCGGTATTTTCCTGCTCGAACTATGGCTTCGGGTTCTTCAACGCCTATGCCCATGCGGCCGAAAGCGGCGAGTTCGACCTTGCGGTCCACCTCGGCGACTATTTCTACGAATACAAGCGGGGCGACTATCCCTCGGCCAAGCAGACCGTCGAGGGCCGGCTGGTCCCGCTTGATGAAGCCGTGATGCTTGAGGGGTACCGCGACCGGTTCCGCACCTACCGCGCCGATCCCGATCTGCAGCGCATTCACCAGGTGCTGCCGATGGTGGCGATGTGGGACGATCATGAAACCGCCAACGACACCTGGGAAGGCGGCGCGGAAAACCATCAGCCGGACGAAGGCGATTGGGCGACCCGCAAGGCGCTGTCCGAACAGGCCTACCGCGAATGGATGCCGGTGTCGGATGACTATTGGGCGGCTTATGAAATCGGCGATCTGGCCACCGTGTTCAAGCTGGAGAGCCGGCATCTGGCGCGGGGCAAGCAATTGTCGATGCTGGATGTCTACAAGGGCGCCGAACCCGGCCAGGCCGAAGCCGCGCTGGCCGCGTTCCGTGATGGGGCCTGGGCCGATCCGGCGCGCACCCTGCTGGGCGCGCGTCAGGAAGCCTGGCTGGCCGATGGGCTCAAGGCCTCGGTCCGCGCGCGCAAGCCGTGGCAGGTGCTGGCGCAGGAAGTGGTGATGGGCAATCTGCGCATGGGCGATGCCGTGTTGCAGGGCCTGGCCGCCGATGCGCCGGGCTGGCTCAAGGACCGGATCCAGTCGGCGGTGGCCGCCGGGCACCAGGGCGTGCCGTGGAACATGGACGCGTGGGATGGCTATCCCGCCGCGCGCGACCGGCTGATGCAATCGGCGCTGGCGGCCGATGCCAATGTCGTGGTCCTGTCGGGCGACAGCCACAACGCCTGGGCCTTTGACCTTGATCGCAAGGGCGAGCGGGTTGGGGTCGAAATGGGCGGCCATTCGGTGACCTCGCCGGGGGCGGAAAGCTCGATCCGCTGGCAGCAGCCTGCCGATCTTGCGCGTGAAACGGTGGCAGCCAATCCGCAGCTCAAATGGTGCGATACCAGCCAGCGCGGCTACATGGCGGTTGAACTGACCCCGGCGGCGGCCAGCTGCGAGTGGCGCTTCATGGCCAGCGTCCGTCAGAAAGGCACCGTGCTGGGCGGATCGCGGCGGATGACCGTGCTGGCAGGAAAGCGCAAGTTCGAGGATGGTTGAGCCGGCGCTCTTGCCCGGCTAAGGGCGGTGCATGTCTCAGCTTCTCAAGATCAGCCTGCCCGACGGTTCCACGCGCGAAATGCCCGCGGGTTCCACCCCGGCCGATGTCGCCGCCGCGATCGGCCCCGGCCTTGCCAAGGCCGCGCTTGCCGCGCGGGTCGATGGCGAACTGGTGGACCTCACCCGGCCGTTTACCGCCGATTGCACCCTGGCGCTGATCACCAGCCGCGACGAGACCGGGGCGCTGGACCGGGCCCGGCACGACTATGCCCACGTCCTGGCCGAAGCCGTGCAGGCGCTGTTTCCCGGCACGCAGATCACCTTCGGCCCTTCGACCGACGATGGGTTCTATTACGATTTCGCCCCGGCGGAGCGCCCCTTTACCGAGGAAGACCTGCCCGCGATCGAGGCGCAGATGCGCAAGATCATCGCCGCGAACAAACCGCTGCGCCGCGAAGTGTGGAGCCGCGAACAGCTGATTTCGCGGTGGAAGCAGCAGGGCGAAAGCTTCAAG
>JAYSCF010000071.1:0-9170 GCA_041915005.1 Novosphingobium sp. | reverse complement strand
TCGCGACGGCGGTCTTGCCGGTCTGGCGGTCACCGATGATCAGTTCGCGCTGGCCGCGGCCGACGGGGACGAGGGCGTCGATCGCCTTGAGGCCGGTCTGCACGGGTTCCGAAACCGACTGGCGCGGGATGATGCCCGGAGCCTTGACTTCGACGCGCTTGCGTTCGGTGTATTCGATCGGGCCCTTGCCATCGATCGGGTTGCCGAGGCCATCGACCACGCGGCCGAGCAGGCCCTTGCCGACGGGCACGTCAACGATGGTGCCGGTGCGCTTGACGGTATCGCCTTCGCGGATTTCCGCGTCCGAACCGAAGATCACGACGCCGACGTTGTCGGCTTCGAGGTTGAGGGCCATGCCCTTAACGCCATTGGCGAATTCGACCATCTCGCCGGCCTGGACCTTGTCCAGACCGTGGATGCGGGCGATGCCGTCACCCACCGAGAGAACCGAACCGACTTCCGAGACCTGGGCCTCGGTGCCGAAGCTGGCGATCTGGTCCTTGATGACCTTCGAGATTTCAGCGGCGCGGATATCCATGTTCAGCCTTTCATCGCGTTCGCGAGAGAATTGAGACGGGTGCGGATCGAGCTGTCGATCTGGGTCGAGCCGATCCTGACGACGAGACCGCCGAGCAGGTCGGGGTCGACATTCGCGGTAATCTTCACGTCCTTGCCTTCACGCGCCTTGAGCTTGGCGGCGAGCGCCTTGAGCTGCGTGGCGCTGAGCGGGTGGGCGCTGGTAACCTGGGCGTTCACTTCACCGCGGCCGGCGGCAGCGATCGAAGCGAAGGCGCGCACCACTTCGGGCAGTGCGGCAAGCCGGCGGTTGGCCGCCAGCACCCCGAGGAAATTCTTGGTCAGCGGCGAAAGGCCGAGCACCTTGGCAACTGCGGCAACCGCATTGCCGGCCGCGTCGCGGCCAATCTGGGGATTGCGAATCAGGGCAGCGAGATCGGCCGAGCCGAGAATCGCCTGAGCCAGCTTTTCCAGATCGGATTCGACCGCCTGGACAGCCTTCTTTTCGCTCGCAAGATCGAACAGGGCAGAGGCGTATCGCCCTTGCAAGCTGGCCGTAATGCCGCCGGAATTCTCCACGCGCGTCGGTTCCTTACATCGGGTGCGTTGACGAGGCAGGACACACGGTGAAACCGCGTTACCACCCCACAGATGGGGGCGCGCTTAGCGACGATTGCCGTGCTATG
Organism: Novosphingobium sp.; assembly: GCA_041915005.1. Classification (GTDB taxonomy): domain Bacteria; phylum Pseudomonadota; class Alphaproteobacteria; order Sphingomonadales; family Sphingomonadaceae; genus Novosphingobium. The sequence continues at coordinate 7,968 of JAYSCF010000071.1, read as the reverse complement.
CAAGGTGGGCTGGGGACATTCCTCAATACGAATGCAGTGGAGCGTAAAGGTTGGCGGCAAAAATCCTGGTTGTCCTGCCGCAGCGGGATTTCGATCCAAGCGAAGTGGCGCTGCCGTGGCTGGTCTGGAGCAGGGCCGGTCACCAAGTTGTTTTCGCCAGCGAAACCGGCGCCGCTGCGGCCTGTGATCCGGTAACGCTGACGGGGGCGGGGCTGCCGGCCTATGCGCGCTCGCTGCGGGCGCGGGATGAGGGCTGCGCGGCCTATGCGGCGATGGCGGCGGGCGAGGCCTTCGGCAAGCCTCGGCGCTGGGACGACGTGCGCAGTGCCGATTTTGCCGCGGTGCATTTTCCCGGTGGCCATGCCCCGGGGATGCGGCCCTATTGCGAATCGGCCGAGGTGCAGCGCCTGGCGCGCGAGGCTTTTGCCGCAGGTCAACCGGTCAGCGCGATCTGCCACGGCGTGCTGCCATTGGCCCGGGCGGGCGTACTCGAAGGGCGGCGCACGACCGCCTTGACCCTGCCGATGGAGGCTCTGGCGGTGGCGCTCACCCGCCGGGCCTTGCCGGGGCATTACCGAACCTATCCCGAAAGCGTCGAGCACGAGGTGCGCCGCCGGATCGGACCTGCCGGCCGCTTTGAAGGCGGGCCGCTGCTGCCGCGCTATGCCGGGGCGGCCGATCCCGAGGCGGGCTTTGTCGTGGCCGATGGCCAATACCTGTCAGCGCGGTGGCCGGGCGATGCCTGGACTCTGGCCTTGCGGCTGGCCACGCTGATCTAGATCACTTCGGCGCGGTGGGATCGGGGCTGCAGCTATAGACCAGCTGTTCGTTGGGCTGGGCGGGCAGCAGCGTGGTGATTGCGGCCTGATCATCCCCCAGCTTGCGCGCGGCCGCTTCGCCGGCGCCGCAGCGCGGCGGCTCGAACCGGGTGCGCGCGGCGCGAACCCGGGCCATGCTATCGGCATCGAGCAGGTAGCGTGCGGTGCTATAGGTGGCGCTGGCCGGATCGAACCGGGCCACGGTTACCGCGTCCTCGTTGCCTGCGACTACCACCCGCGACCAGCCATCTGCGCCGGCGCTGTATTGCGAACGCTCGTTGGCGCAGCCATCGCCGGCCCAGGTCATCGAGACATCGGCGATGTCGGACACGGTCACCCGGCTGCGCGCCGGATCAAGCACGCAGCGCAGCGGGCCTGACGCGGCTTGCGCCGCCGGGCTGGCCGCGGCGGTGGGGGCGGGCTGGCCGGCCTTTGCCAGATCGGCCGCGCGCGAATCGATCGTGTCGATCCCCGGACGCGCGAACCAGGCGTAAAGCGCCCCCGCCACCAGCAAGACCGCAATCAGCGCGGCCCGGGTGCGCGGCTTGGGCTTGCCCTGGGTGTGGAACCAGAACGCGGCCGCCCCGGCGATCAGCCCGGCGATCATGGCCACGCCCGCCAGGGCCACGCCGTTTTCACGTTCGGCCAGGACTTGCAGTTCCGCCGTGCGCCCGGCCTTGGCCTCGGCCGCCTTGCGCTGGTCTTCGGCGCTGCGCGCGGCTTCGTCGGTGCGGGCCTTGTCGCTGGCCGACATTGCTGCCTGGGCGCGGGTGAAATCGTCCATCGACTGGCACGGCAGCGCGCTGAGGTGCGGGGCCACGTGGTTGTCATGCAGGAAACGCAGGATTTCGGGCATGGCCACGGCGAAGAAGAATTCGGCGTCCGATCCGTCTGACACCGTGCCGAACGAATTGGCCCCGATCACCCGCCCGCAGCCATCCATCAGCGGCCCGCCGCTGTTGCCCGCCGCGATCGAGGCGGTGTGCAGCACGGTCGCATAACTTTTGGATGAGCGCCCGGCCGAAACGGTCCCTTGGGTTTTTACCGGCGCGGTCGGGGTAATCATGTCGGCCGCGTTGAGGCCCTGGGCGAGGTCCACGCTCCCGGGATAGCCAACCGCGAAGACCGGCGCGCCATCGGCCGGGCTGGTGGGGGACAGCGTCGCCACCGGCAGGGTGCCGCCCTCGATCCGCAGCAAGGCCAGATCGTTGCGCGGCGAATAGGCGATGATCTTCGCGCTCCAGCCGCGCTTGCCCTGGGCGGGCACGATCAGCGCGCGGATGGTGGGATCATCGGCCATCGGCGCGATGACATGGGCATTGGTGACGACCATGTCGGGGGCAACCACGAAGCCCGAGCCATGCCCGACCAGCCCGGCGCCGTCCTGGTTCATCCAGACCAGCGCCACCCGCACCACGCTGCGCGAGGCGGCGGTAATGTCGGCCGGGTCCGCGCTCAGCCGAACCGGCAGCGCAAGGGCAAGGAGCAGGGCGGCAGCAGCAAGGAATCGGCGCATGGCAGGGTTCTGGCCCTCCCATGCTTTGAGCGCAAGCATCGGGACGCGCGGCGCAAAACCCTGTGGCAAGGCTTGCACTTCAAGGGAGCAATGTCATGACTGATTGCATGACGTCATCCGATGCCATCGACCCGGACACTGCGTGGACGGCGGTGCTTGCGCGCGACAGGGCCAGCGATGGCCGGTTCGTGACCGGGGTGCTGTCCACCGGGATTTATTGCCGTCCGAGCTGCGCCGCGCGTCATCCCCGGCGCGAGAACGTGCGTTTCTTTGCCGATGGGGCCGCCGCGCGCGCGGCGGGCTTGCGGCCCTGCAAACGCTGCCTGCCAGATGACGTGTCCCGCGATGAACGCGCGGTGCTGGCCGCGATCGCGGCGATCCAGGCGGCCGGCCAGCCGCTGGCGCTGGCCGCGCTGGCGCAGGAGACGGGCTATTCGCCCAGCCATTTCCAGCGGGTGTTCACCCGCCACACCGGTCTGTCACCCGCGAGCTATGCCCGCGCGCTGCAAGCCGAGCGGGCCGCCGACGCGCTGAGCGCGCAAGGGCGCGTGACCGATGCGATCTATGCGGCGGGCTATTCCGGCCCTTCGCGGTTCTATGCAGCAAATGAAGGGAGACTGGGCATGACGCCTTCGGCCTGGGCAAATGGCGGCAAGGGCGTGGTGATCCACTGGGCGGTGGTGCCAACCACCCTTGGAGCGATGCTGGTGGCGGCAACCGCCAAGGGGGTGTGCCGGCTGTCGTTTGGCGAAGGGCGCGAGGCGCTCGAGGCGCGTTTCCCCGCGGCTCAGCTGGTCGAAGGTGATGCCGGCTTTGCCGCGCTGCTCGATCAGGTGGTGGCCGCGGTCGAAGTGCCGGGCGACACCGCGCATATCCCGCTCGACGTCAAGGGAACGGCGTTTCAGGAAGCGATCTGGCGCGAACTGCGCCGGATCCCGCTGGGCGAAACGCGGTCCTATGCCGAGCTGGCAATGGCCGCTGGAAAACCCAAGGCGGTGCGCGCCGCGGGCAGTGCCAATGGCGCCAACAATGTGGCCGTGCTGATCCCGTGCCACCGGGTAATTCGCACCGATGGCAGCCTGGGCGGCTATGCCTATGGGCTGGAGATCAAGCGCCGTCTGCTGGCCAAGGAAGAGGCTGGCGGCAAGGCATGACCGTGGTGCTCAAGCTGCTGCGCTTTCCGCTGGTCCTGTTGCTGATCGAGGCGCTGGTGCTGGCGGCCATCGCCGCGCTTTATTCCACCGGCGCGCACCGACTGGGCGTGCCGCGCGAGGGGCCGCTCAACCTGCTGGGCGCGGCGGGGCTGGCCGGGATTATCGTGCTGGCCCACAAGGCGCTGCGGCGCTGGCTGGAAGGCGGGCGCGATACTGAATTTACCGGGCCGGGGGCGCTGCGCGAACTGGGTCTGGGCTTGGGTCTGGGCTTTGCGCTGTTCACGCTGGCGGCGTGTGTGGTGGCAGCGCTGGGGGCGCTACGGATCGAAGGGCTGCGCGGGCTGGGGCAGGTCTGGTCGCTGGGCGCCATGGCCCTGACCAGCGCGGTGTTTGAAGAAACGCTGTTTCGCGGCGTGTTGCTGCGCCACCTTGAGGCTCTGCTGGGATCGTGGGCGGCGCTGGCGCTGACCGCGCTATTGTTTGGCATGGCGCACCTGATGAACCCACACGCCAGCCTGTTCGCCGCTGTGGCGATCGCGGTGGAGGCTGGGGTGATGCTGGGCGCGGCCTATCTGCTGACCCGGCGGCTGTGGCTCGCGGTGGGCATCCATGCCGCATGGAATTTCACGCAAGGCTGGGTGTTTTCGATCCCGGTTTCGGGCAGCGCGCCGCCGCTGGGGCTGCTGGTGACCCGCGCGGTCGGGGCGGAGTGGCTGACGGGCGGGGATTTCGGGCTCGAAGCCTCGATCCCGGCGCTGGTGGTGGCAAGCTGTGGCGGGGTGATCTTGCTGCGCCGGGCGCTGGGGCGCGGGGCGCTTGTTTCGCCGCCGTGGCGCCGTTAGGCTGGCTGCAAAATAGCTGGGAGAATGCCATGACGATCCACGCCCTGCCCGAAGGTGCGCCCGCCACGCTGGGCGAAGCCTTCGCCCATATCGGCCAGGTTCGCGCGCCCAGCCTGCTTGACATCAAGGTCATGGTGCTGACCGAGGCGGCGGCGATGGCGCTCTATTACAAGACCGCCGAACTGGCCGCCGATCCCCGCGTCAAGGATCTGCTGCACAAGAACGGGCGCGAGGAAATGCTCCACGCCCAGCGCGCGATGCTGGCGATCAAGGCGATTTCGGGCGAGGATTTCCACGCTCCGCAGCCTGAGGATAATCCCTATCTCCAAGGCGGGGCCGGGCCGCTGGGTGAAATGACCAAGGCCGGGCTGACCAAGCTGGCCCAAGGCGAATTCGGCGGCGAAAAGCTGTACGAGGTCTGGGCCGCCAACACCGCCAATGCCGAGGCCGCGCGCCTGTTCCTGCTCAACGGGCGCGAAGAGGCCGATCATGGCAACCGCCTGCTTCAGGCCGCAGCGCTGGTGGCGGATTAGACGAAGCTGTAGGGGTCGATGTCGACGTTCACCCGCACCCCTTGCGGGAAGGTCAGTTGGCCCAGCCATTCGCGGATCACGTCCTGCACCTTGGCGCTGCGCCGGGCGTTGACCAGCAATCGGTAGCGATAGCGCCCACGCAGCAGCGCCAGCGGCGCGGGGGCCGGGCCGAGGATCATCACATCGGGCAGGTTGGGGGCAGAGCCGCCGATTGCCCGGGCCGCAGCGCGGGCCTCGGCTTCGTCTTCGGATGAGACGATGATCGCAGCCCAGCGCCCGAATGGCGGCGCGCCGGCATCGCGGCGTCCTTCGGCCTCGGCGGCGTAGAAGGCATCGCGGTCGCCCGCGACCAGTGCCGCGATCACGGCGGCTTCGGGGTGGCGGGTCTGGATCAATACTTCGCCCGGCTTTTCCCCGCGCCCGGCGCGCCCGGCCACCTGCGCGACCTGCTGGTAGGTGCGCTCGGCCGCGCGCAGATCGCCGCCCTCCAGGCCCAGATCGGCATCGACCACGCCGACCAGCGTGAGATCGGGAAAGTGATAGCCCTTGGTGACGAGCTGGGTGCCGACGATCACGTCGATCAGCTTGTTTTCGGCTGCGGCCACGAATTCGCCGATCTTTTCAGGGCTGTTGAGCGTGTCCGAGGTGACCACGGCCACCCGCGCTTCGGGCAGCACCTGCGCCACTTCATCGGCGATCCGTTCGACCCCGGGGCCGCAGGCCACCAGGCAATCGCCCGTGGCGCATTCGGGGCAGGCATCGGGCACGGGCAGTTCGTGGCCGCAGTGGTGGCAGGCCATCCGCCGCGACAAGCGGTGTTCGACCAGCCAGGCGCTGCAATTGGGGCACTGGAAGCGGTAGCCGCAGTGCCGGCACAAGGTGAGCGGCGCATAGCCGCGGCGGTTGAGGAACAGCAGCGATTGTTCGCCGCGTTCCAGCCGCACCTGCATTTCCTTGACCAGGCGCGGGGCCAGCCAGTGGCCGCGCTCGGGCGCTTCCTTGCGCAGGTCGATCACTTCGATATCGGGCAGGCTTGCCCCGCCGAAGCGGCTCGGCAGGTCGATCTTGGCATAGACCCCGGCTTCGGCCAGCTGGAGCGATTCGAGCGCCGGGGTGGCGCTGGCCAGGATCACCGGCACGCCCTCGAACCGGGCGCGGATCACCGCCACGTCGCGGGCGTTGTAGCGCACCCCGTCATCCTGCTTGAACGACACTTCGTGCGCTTCGTCGACCACGATCAGCCCCAGCCGGGCATAGGGCAGAAACAGCGCCGAGCGCGCACCGACCACGACCTGCGCCTCGCCCGAGGTGATTGCCCGCCATGCGCGCCGCCGTTCGCTGGCCTTGAGGCTTGAATGCCACAGCACCGGCGGCGTGCCGAAGCGCGCCTCGAAGCGGCGCAGGAAGTTTTCGGTCAGCGCGATTTCGGGCAGGAGGACCAGCACCTGGCGATCCTCGCGCAGGGCCTCGGCCACGGCTTCAAAATAGCATTCGGTCTTGCCGGATCCGGTCACCCCGTCGAGCAGGAAGGGCTGGAAGGTGCGCGCCTTGACCGCGGCAACAAAGGTGTCGGCCGCAGCCTGCTGGGCATCCGACAGTGCGGGCACGGCGTGGTCCGCCTGGGCGCGAGGATAGCGGCGATCAAGGTCCACCGTGATCGGTTCAAGGATCCCGGCATTGACCATCCCGCGCACCACGGCTTCGGACACGCCCGCGAGGTCGGCCAGTTCGCGCACGCTGGCCTGTTCGCCATGGAGCGCATCCATAGCCGCGGCACGCTGCGGGGTGAGGCGCTTTGGCTCAAGCCCCGACAGGCGGTATTCGGTGGTGGTGCCGCCCCCGCGCAGCGCCGCCATCGAACCCAGCGCCATGCGGGCCACGGCGTTCATCGGCGCGACGTAGTAATCGGCGCACCATTCGATCAGGCGGCGCAGCGGCGCTGAAAACGGCTGGACCGGCAAGACTTCGAGGATCGGGCGCAGCTTTGCCTCGGGCACGGCTTCGCCCGGCAGCCGCTCTGCCTCCCAGACGATGCCGAGTACCTGGCGCGGGCCCAGCGGGGCAATGACCAGCGATCCGGGTTCGACCGCCATGTGCGGCGGCACCCGATAGTCGAGCACCGACAGCACGGGGTTGAAAACAAGGAGTCGGGCGCGGTTCATCTTGTGCGCCTATATGGGGTGCGAGGCGCGGGCGCGACACCCCCGTGCAACGGGAGCCGTGGACAATGCCAGCCAAGACCCAGACCATTCCCACCCGCCGCGCATTTCTGGTCGGGAGCAGCGCACTGGCCGCGCTGGCGTTGGCGGGGTGCGCCGCCGGCCCGCGGATCAGCCTGACCGAGGCGGTGCGCCGCTTGCTGATGCTGTCGGCCGACAACGCCTTTGCCCGCCTGACCGCGCCCGGCGGGTTCTGGGACGAGCAGGTGACCCGCCTGGCACTGCCCGAGGTGTTTTCTGCGCGCGGGCTGGTGCTGCAGCAGATCCTGACTTCGGCACTGTTTCGCGAACGGTTGCAGCGCGCCTTCAACCGCGTGGCCGAACGCGGCGCGGCGCGCGCTGCGCCGGTCGTGGCCGAAACGATCCGCACGATCGGCTATGACAATGCCCTGGCGCTGGTCACCGGCGGGCCGCACGCCGCCAGCGACTATCTGCGGGGGCATCTGGCCGGCAGCCTGATCGACGTCATGGTGCCGGCGCTGGGCGATGGGCTGCGCGTGGCCGAAGACCCGCTGGTTGGACAGGCGCTGGCCGCGCTTGGCGGGGTTGATGCGGGCGGCATCGCGCGCTCGTTCTCGCGCCAGGTGGATGATGCGATCTGGGGTGAAATCGCCCGGCAGGAGGCGGAAATCCGCGCCAATCCTGCCGCGACCCGCGATCCGCTGCTGATCGCGGTGTTCAAGGCTGTTTAGTCTCTAGGCTCATGGCGGCGGGTTGCCTATAGCGGGCGGGGAATCGCCTTCAGGAGCATGCCCCGTGAAATTCTTTGCCGACACCGCCGAAATCGATGAAATCAAGGATCTGGCCGCGACCGGTCTGCTCGATGGTGTCACCACCAATCCTTCGCTGATCATGAAGTCGGGCCGCGATTTCATGGAAGTGACCA
>JAYSCF010000070.1:0-9189 GCA_041915005.1 Novosphingobium sp. | reverse complement strand
CCAACGGCAAGTCGACCACCACCGCGCTGGTCCATCACATCGTCCAGTCGGCCGCGCTGCCGGTGCGGATGGGCGGCAACATCGGCCTGCCGATCCTGTCGCAAAAGCCGCTCGATGCGGGCGGGGTCTATGTGCTCGAACTGTCGAGCTACCAGATCGACCTGACGCAGAGCCTGGCCTGCGATGTCGCGGCCCTGCTCAACCTGACCCCGGACCACCTTGATCGCTATGACGGGTTCGCCGGCTATGCCGCGTCGAAGGCCCGCCTGTTCGCGTTGCAGCGTGAAGACCAGTTCGCGGTGTTCGGGGTGGGCGATGCCGATACCCGCGCGATTGCCGCACACGAACAGGTCCGCCGCGGGGCCGAGCGGCTGCGCAACGTCGATGGCGCCGATATCGTCGGCTATCAGGGCGAATGGCCTTCGCTGCAGGGGCCGCACAACCTGCAGAACGCTGCCGTGGCCGTGGCCATTGCCGAAGCGCTGGGGATCACCGAGGCGCAGTGGCGCCCTGCGCTGGCCAGCTTCCGCGGCCTGCCGCACCGCATGGAACGGGTCGCCGAGGCCGGCGGCGTACTTTACATCAACGACAGTAAGGCCACCAATCCGGCCTCGACCGCGCCGGCGCTGGCAGCATTCCCGCCGACCGATCACCGCCGGGTCCACTGGATCCTGGGCGGCCTGCCCAAGGGCGAGGATCTTGACGAATGCGCGCCGTGGTTCGGCAATGTCGCGGCGGCCTATACCATTGGCGAGGCGGGGCCCCGCTTTGCCGAGCTGCTGGCGCCGCACCTGCCGGTCGTGCGCAGCGAAATGATGTGCGATGCGATCCGCTATGCGATGGAAGCCGCGCGTCCGGGGGACGTGGTGTTGCTGTCGCCGGCCTGCGCCAGCTTTGACCAGTTTCGCGATTTCGAGGCGCGGGGGGATAATTTCCGCCAGATCGTTCACGCATTGCTCAATCCCGAAGGCACGGAAGGAGCGGCTTGATGGCCAGCCAGCCAGCCTTTGCCGTGCGTTCCGGGCCGGCCTCTGCGGCAGCCGCCAATTCCGGCCGCTTCAAGCGCAGCCGCCGCGCCGAACTGGTGGTGTGGTGGCGCGAGATTGACCGCGTGCTCTTGGTGCTGGTGCTGACCCTGATGGCGATCGGCACGGCGGCGGTTGCCGCGGCTAGCCCGGCCAGCGCCCGCCGGTTGTCGACCGCGGCGGTCAAGCTGCCCGATCTCTATTTCTTCTATGCTCATATCCGCTGGCAGTTCCTGGGACTGGTGGCGATGCTGGGAGCCTCGATGCTGCCGCGCGATACGGCGCGGCGCGCCGGGATCGTGCTGGGCTTTGCCATGCTGGCGGGGCTGATGCTGGTCCCGGTCATCGGCACGTCGGTCAACGGGGCGAAACGCTGGCTCAACCTGGGGATTTCGCTCCAGCCGTCGGAATTCCTCAAGCCCGCCTATGCGATCTGCCTGGCCTGGGTGCTGAGCTGGAAGGTGCGCGATCCCAAGCTGCCGGTGATGGCGCTGTCGCTGGGGCTGATGGGGCTGATCGCGGCGTTGCTGATGCTCCAGCCCGATTTCGGTTCGGCGGTGCTGTTCGTGGGCGTGTGGTTCGTGGTCGTGCTGATGTGCGGGATCGACGTGCGGATGATCGCCGGATTGGGCGTGGCCGGGGTCATGGCCGTGCTCGCCGCCTATATGTTCTATGACAATGCCCGCCACCGCATCGACGCGTTCCTGGGCGGAGGCACCGCGTTTGACCAGGTTGACCTGGCCGAACGCACGCTGCTTTCGGGGGGGTGGACCGGCAGCGGGCTGTGGCTTGGCACGCGCAAGCTGGGCCTGCCCGAAGCGCATACCGACTATATCTTCTCGGTCATTGGCGAGGAGTTCGGGCTGTTGATCTGCATGCTGATCGTCATGCTCTATCTTGCCATCGTGCTGCGGGTGCTGCTGCGCCAGCTTGACGAGGACGACCTGTTCACCACCCTGGCGGCGGCCGGGCTTACCGCGCAGCTGGGCGGGCAGGCGTTCATCAACATCCTCGTCAACCTCCAGCTGTTCCCGTCGAAAGGCATGACCCTGCCGCTCATTTCCTATGGTGGGTCATCCACCATCGCGCTGTGCCTTGGCGTGGGCTTTCTGCTTGCGATCACGCGGCGCAATCCCTTCATCAAGCGCGAAGGCTTTTCTCTGCACGACCTGGGGATCGGACGATGAACGCAATCACCCGTCATTACGTGCTCGCCGCAGGCGGCACCGGCGGACACCTGATCCCCGCCTTCGCGCTGGCGTGCGAGCTGGAACGGCGCGGCCACCACGTGGCGCTGATCACGGACGAACGCGGCGCGCGGCTGCCGGGCAAGCCGGCTTCGCTGGTCAGCCATGTCCTGCCCGCAGGCCGCATTGGCAAGAACCCGCTGCACTGGCCGAAGGGGATCGGGGCGATCCTTGAGGGCAAGCGCATGGCGCTGCGCCTGTTTGACAGTTTCCAGCCTTCGGCCGTGATCGGGTTCGGCGGCTATCCGGCGTTCCCTGCGCTGTGGGCGGCGACCAGCGCCGGGATCCCCAGCGTGATCCACGAACAGAACGCGGTGCTGGGGCGGGTCAACCGCTTCCTTGCCGGCAGTGTCGATGCGATCGCCACCTCCTACCGCGAAGTTGACCGGCTCAAGCCCGGTCACGCCGCCAAGACCCATCTCGTCGGCAATCCGGTCCGCGCCGAAGTGCTGGCGCTGCGCGAACAGCCGTTCCCGGCGCTGACTGCCGATGGCCTGCTGCGGGTGCTGGTGACCGGCGGCAGCCAGGGCGCCTCGGTCTTGTCCGAGGTGGTGCCCGATGGCCTTGCCATGCTGCCGCCCGCGCTGCGCAGCCGCTTGCAGGTGACCCAGCAATGCCGGCCCGAGGATATCGAAGCGGTGCGCGCGCGCTATGCCGCGCATGATATTCCCGCCGAACTTGGCACCTATTTCGAAGACATGGCCACGCGCCTGGCCGATGCCCACCTGTTCATCGGCCGCGCCGGGGCTTCGACCATTGCCGAACTGACCGCGGTGGGCCGCCCGGCGATCCTGGTGCCGCTGCCGATCGCAACCGACGATCACCAGGCCGCCAACACCCGCGAAGTGGCCGCCGCCGGCGGGGCGCGGATGATCCGGCAGGACCGCTTTACCCCGACCGAACTGGCCAAGCAGATCCAGGCGATCGCGATGAGCCCGGAAACGCTGGGCAATGCCGCGCACGCGGCATGGAACTGCGGCTATCCCAAGGCGGCCAGCGATCTGGCCGACCTGGTCGAAGGGTTTGGCGGCGCGCCGCTGATGGACGTGATCCGCGTGGCCCAGGGCGGAGCCGTGCAGGGACAGGAGCAAGTGGCATGAAGGGCGCCCTTTCGACCGCGCCGGGCGGGCGGATGCCCACCGATATCGGCACGATCCATTTTGTCGGGATCGGCGGGATCGGGATGTCCGGGATCGCCGAGGTGATGCACAACCTGGGTTATAGCGTGCAGGGCAGCGACATTGCCGAAGGCTATGTGGTTGAAGGCCTGCGCGCACGCGGGATCAAGGTGCTGATCGGCCATGCCGCCGAAAACCTCGGCGATGCCGCTGTGGTTGTCACCTCGACCGCGGTGAAGCGCGACAATCCCGAAGTGGTTGCCGCTCTTGAAAACCGCGTGCCGGTGGTGCGCCGTGCCGAAATGCTGGCCGAACTGATGCGCTTGAAGCGCACGGTGGCGGTGGCCGGCACCCACGGCAAGACCACCACGACCTCGCTGGTGGCAGCCCTGCTTGATGCCGGCGGGGTTGATCCCACCGTGATCAACGGCGGGATCATCAATTCCTATGGCTCGAACGCGCGGCTCGGCGAAAGCGAGTGGATGGTGGTCGAGGCCGACGAGAGCGACGGTTCGTTCCTGCGGCTTGATGGCACCATCGCGGTGGTCACCAATATCGATCCCGAACATCTCGATCACTATGGCTCGTTCGACCGGGTCAAGGACGCCTTCGTCGAATTCATCGAGAACGTGCCCTTCTATGGCTGCGCGGTGCTGTGCATCGATCATCCCGAAGTCCAGGCCGTGATCCCCAAGGTGCGCGATCGCCGCGTGGTGACTTATGGCTTCTCTGCCCAGGCCGATGTGCGCGGCGAAAACGTCACCCCGTTTCCCGGCGGCAACCGCTTCGATGCGGTGCTGCGCCAGCGCGATGGCAGCTTCCGCCGGATCGAAGGGATCGAACTGCCGATGCCGGGGCGCCACAATGTCCAGAACTCGCTCGCGGCGGTGGCCGTGGCGATCGAAATGGGCGTTTCGGACGAGATCATCCGCACCGGCTTTGCCAAGTTCGGCGGGGTCAAGCGGCGCTTTACCAAGGTGGGTGAAGTGGATGGGGTGTCGGTGATCGACGATTACGGCCACCACCCGGTCGAAATCCGCGCCGTGCTGGCGGCTGCGCGCGAAGGGGTGAAGGGCCGGGTCATCGCCGTGGTCCAGCCGCACCGCTTTACCCGCCTGCGCGACCATCTGGATGAATTCTCGGCGGCGTTCAACGATGCCGACGTGGTCTATGCCGCCCCGGTCTACGCCGCGGGCGAACAGCCGATCGAGGGGATCAGTTCGGACACGATGGTGGCCGGGATGAAGGCGCGCGGACATCGCAGCGCGCAGGTTATTGCCGGGCCGGATGCGCTGGCGCGCGTGCTGGCCGATACGGTCCAGAGCGGCGACATGGTTGTCTGCCTGGGTGCGGGTGACATCACCAAGTGGGCCGGCGGCCTGGCCGAGGCGATCACCTTCCAGCGGAGGGGCGGGTGAACACGGCAGCGCTTCCCCCGACTGCGGGCAAGCTGACGGCGAACGCGCCGCTGGCCCCGCTGGTGTGGTTCAAGTCGGGCGGGACGGCCGAATGGCTGTTCGAGCCGAAAGACCTGGCCGATCTGCAAGCCTTCCTGCGCGCGCTCGATCCGGCGGTGCCGGTGATGGCGCTGGGGCTGGGCAGCAACATGATCGTGCGCGATGGCGGGGTGCCGGGCGTGGTGGTGCGGCTGGGCAAGGCCTTTGCCAAGGTGACGCCAGGCGCCGACCTGACGCTGGATTGCGGGGCCGGGGCCTCGGGCATCCTGGTGTCTTCGACCGCGCGCGACCAGGGCATCGCGGGGCTTGAATTCCTGCGTTCGATCCCCGGCACGGTCGGCGGCTTCGTGCGGATGAATGGCGGCGCCTATGGCGGCGAGGTCAAGGACATCCTGGTCGATTGTGACGTGGTGCTGCGCGATGGCAGCCTGCGTACCCTGCCGGTGGCAGAGCTTGGCTATACCTACCGCCACAGCACGCTGCCCGATGGCGCGATCGTGGTGGCCGCGCGCTTCAAGGGTCGGGCCGGCGATCCGCAGGCGATCCAGGCCGAGATGGACCGCATCTCCGCCAGCCGCGAGGCCAGCCAGCCGCTGCGCAGCAAGACCGGCGGCTCGACCTTCAAGAACCCCGCTGGCGCCAAGGCCTGGGAACTGGTCGATCAGGCCGGCTGCCGGGGGCTGGTCATGGGCGGGGCACAGGTCAGCGAAAAGCACTGCAACTTCCTGCTCAACCTCGGCACGGCCAGCAGCGCCGATATCGAAGGCCTGGGCGAGGAAGTGCGGCGCCGGGTCAAAGCGAACTCGGGCGTGACGCTCGAATGGGAAATTCAGCGCGTTGGCACTTGCGCCAGAGCGCCAGACGAAAACAGAGTGGGGAACAAGTGAGCCTTCCTAAGCTTCATGTCGCGGTGCTGATGGGCGGTTGGTCGTCGGAACGGCCAGTCTCGCTGATGAGCGGCGAAGGCGTGGCCAAGGCGCTGGAAGAGCGCGGGCACACGGTCACCCGGATCGACATGGACCGCGACGTCGCGCTGCGATTGGCCGAAGCCAAGCCCGATGCGGTGTTCAACGCGCTTCACGGCGCGCCGGGCGAAGACGGCACGGTTCAGGGCATGATGGACCTGATGGGGCTGACCTATACCCATTCGGGCATGATCACTTCGGTGATCGCGATCGACAAGGAACTGACCAAGCAGGCGCTGGTCCCGCACGGCATCCCGATGCCGACCGGCAAGATCGTGGCCACGGCCGACCTGTTCGCCGCCGATCCACTGCCGCGCCCCTATGTGCTCAAGCCCGTCAACGAAGGATCGTCGGTGGGCGTGGCGATCGTTACCGCCGATGGCAATTACGGCAATCCGATCAGCCCCGATGCGCGCGGTCCGTGGCAGGAATTTGACCGGCTGCTGGCCGAACCCTTCATTCGCGGGCGCGAATTGACCGCCGCCGTGCTGGGGGATCGGGCACTGCTGGTGACCGAACTCAAGCCCAAGTCGGGCTTCTACGATTTCGATGCCAAGTACACCGACGGGATGACCGAGCACGTGTGCCCGGCCGAAATCCCGGACGAGATCACCGCGGCTTGCCTCGATCTGGCGCTGCGCGCACACCAGCTGCTGGGCTGCAAGGGGTGCAGCCGCACCGATTTCCGCTGGGACGATGAACAGGGGATCGCCGGGCTCTACGTGCTGGAAACCAATACCCAGCCCGGCATGACCCCGCTCAGCCTGGTGCCCGAACAGGCCCGGAAGCTGGGCATGGACTATGGCGAACTGGTCGAGACGATCATCGCCGATGCCTTGGCCGACAAGGCCGGAAACAAGGCCGGTAAATGAGCGGACAAACGATCAAGCGCGGCGGCAAGAGCGTCCGCAAGGCGGCTGCGGCCCAGGGCAAGGCCCGGCAGGCCAGCGCCGCGCGCGCGCGCACCGGATCGGTGCTTGATCTGGTGATGGACTGGCTGCCGCTGAGCGAAGCGCAGCTCCACCGCCTGTTCCTGATCGCGATCCTGCTGGCTGCCGCCGCCCTGGCCTGGGTGCTGGCAAGCGTGGCCGGGGTGCCGGTCATGGCGCAGGAGCAGCTCGCCGTCGTCTCGCACGAGGCGGGGCTTGAAGTGCGCAACATCTCGGTGCGCGGCACCAAGAACCTCAACGAGCTCAAGGTCTATGAACTGGCGCTGGGCGATAACCGCCGGGCGATGCCGCTGCTTGATGTCGATGCGCTGCGCGCGCGGCTGATGCAGCTGTCGTGGGTCGAGGACGCGCGGGTTTCGCGCCAGCTGCCCGATACGCTGGTGATCGATATCGTCGAACGCGTGCCCGCGGCCGTGCTCAAGAAGGTTGATCGGCTGGTGCTGATCGATGCGGCGGGGCATGAACTCGAAGTCGTGGCGCCCGATCGCGCGGCTGGAAAGCTGGTCATTTCCGGGCTGGGCGCGGGCCAGCAGGTGCTCGCGCTCGCAGGCGTGCTCGATACTGCGCCGGCGCTGAAGCCGCAGGTGACCGAGGCCGAATGGGTCGGCAACCGGCGCTGGAACCTGACCTTCCGCACCGGCCAGGTGCTGGCTCTGCCCGAAGGCGATGCCCAGGCGCGCAAGGCGCTGATCACTTTCGCCCGGCTCGACGGGGTCAACCGCCTGCTTGGCGGCAAGGTCGCCGCGTTCGACATGCGCGCGCCTGACCGGATCTACCTGCGAGTGCCGGGCCGCACCGATCCGGTCGAGGCAAGCGGCGCGGTTGCGGCTACAACGACCACCACGGCAGCGGTTGCAGCGCCCAGCGAAACGGCCAGCGCAGCGGCGGCGCCCAAGGCGGCAGACAAGTCGGCTGAAAAGACCGCCGACAAGACCCCGGCCAAGACCCCGCCCAAGGCTGCGGCCAAAGACCCGGCCAAAACCCCGGCCAAGACTCCGCCGAAGACCCCGCCGAAAACCTCAACCAAGCCGACCCCTGCCAAAACTGACAGCAAGCCGAAGCCCAAGACCAAGGCGGAGAAGAACTGATGGCTCCGCCCCGGATTGCCCGCACCTATGCTGCCGTGAACATCGGCTCGTTCCGCATTTCGGCGATGATCGCCGGCCTTTCCGACACTGGCGAGATGATCGTGCTGGGTTCGGGCCACCGCGCCGCGCAAGGGATCAAGCGCGGCTATGTGACCGACATGCAGGCGGCAACCTATGCCGTGCGCGATGCGATCGATCGGGCCGAGAAGATGGCCAATACCGCGGTCAAGAGCGTGTGGATTGGCGTGTCGGGCGCGGGGCTGGCCAGCCAGGTCGCCCAGGTCGAGGTTGATGTCGGCGGGCGCCGGATCGAACAGGACGATATCCAGCACCTGCTGGTTGCCGCGCGCGATGTGATCCAGCCCGATGGCCGCAAGGTGCTGCATGCCCAGCCCGCGCATTACACGCTCGACGGGGCGGACGGGGTGGGTGATCCCCGCGGGCTCCACGCCGAGCGGCTCGGGGTCGATATCCATGTCATGCTGGCCGATGGTGCGCCGGTGCGCAACATTACCGAAGCGGTCCAGAACGCCCACCTTGAAGTCGAAGGCGTGGTCGGATCGCCGATTGCCACGGGCTATGCCTGCCTGACCGAGGAAGAGCGGGAACTGGGCGTGGCGCTGGTCGAATTCGGCGGCGAGGTGACCAATGTCTCGGTCTATGCCGGGGGCATGCTGCTGGGCCTGGTCACGATCCCGATGGGGTCGGGCGATATCACCGATGCGGTGGCCAGCGCGTTTGGAATTCGCCGCTTTCAGGCCGAACGCCTGAAATGCGTGCATGGCTCGGCGATAGCCAGCCCGGCCGATCACCGCGAGATGATCCCGGTCAACGCGCCGGGCGAGGAAGGCAGCGGGCCACTGGCACGCCATGCCGACGACAAGAACCGCGTGCCGCGCGCCGAACTGGTATCCGTTATCACCACCCAGCTGGCGCGATTGATGGACGAGGTTTCGCGGGCGCTCAAGGGGCTCGGCTTTGCGGGCCAGCGCGGACAGCTCGTAGTGCTGACCGGCGGCGGGGCAGAGCTTGCGGGCCTGGCCGACTATGCCCAGGCCGCGCTTGGCCGCCCGGTGCGGATCGGCCGTCCGCAACATCTCAAGGGGCTGCCCGAGGCCCACGCCACGCCCGGATTTTCCACGCTGGCGGGGCTGGTGCTCTATGCCGCGGCCGACCCGATCGACATTCGCGCGATCGGCCCGAGCGGCACGCCCAGCGGCGGATCGGGCTGGCTGGAACTGCTCGACCGGATCATCCGGGCGATAAGGGAATATTTCTAGGTTGCCGCCATGTTGTCATTGCCGGGCCAATCGCCGGTAACGATTGTGGACAACCGGGT
>JAYSCF010000069.1:7407-9276 GCA_041915005.1 Novosphingobium sp. | reverse complement strand
AAGCCTGTCGATGGCGCTGCACAAGGACAACGTGTTCATCGACCTGTCGGGCTGGAGCCCCAAGTACTTCCAGCCGCAGATCATCCAGTATGCCAACACCCAGCTCAGGAAGAAGATGCTGTTCGGCAGCGACTTCCCGCTGATCCACCCCAAGAAGTGGATCGAGGCGGCGCTGCAGGCCGGCTTCAAGGAAGAAGTCCTGCCCGGCATCATGAAGGACAACGCCGCGCGCGTCCTCGGCCTCGCCTGAGGACCATCGCGATGGACTTCACCGGACGCCATGTCGTCATCACCGGCGCGTCGACCGGGATCGGCCGGGCCACGGCCGACCGGATCGCCGCGCTCGGCGGCAAGGTCACGCTGATCGCGCGGCGGGCCGAGCTGCTGGAGGCGGCGTGCCGCGAACTGGGCGGCGGCGCCAAGTGGGCGGCCGCCGATGTGGGCGACAAGGCCCAGCTGATCGCCGCGCTGGACAGCGCCGCGGCACAGAACGGCCCGATCGATGCCTTGTTCCTCAATGCGGGAACCGGCGGGGCCTTTGCCCCGATCGAAGCCTATGGCGACGATACGTTTGACACGGTGCTCTCCGTCAACCTCAAGTCGCCGTTCTGGGCGATTGCCCATGTCATGCCCGGCATGGCGGCGCGGGGCCGGGGCAGCATCCTGGTGACCGGCAGCCTGGCCAGCGAACGCGGGATGGCGGGCAATGTCGGCTATGTTGCCTCCAAGCACGCGGTGCTGGGCCTGGCCCGCGCGGTCGCGCTCGAAGGGGGGCCGCGCGGCGTGCGCTGCAACTGCATCGTGCCGGGCTTCATCGAAACCCCGATGCTCGATCAACTGCCCGAGGGTGCTCTGGCCGCCATGGCCGCCGCCACCCCGCAGGGCCGCACCGGCAAGGCCGAAGAACTGGCCGCCGTTGCCGCCTTCCTGCTGTCTGATGATGCCAGCCACGTGACCGGGCAATCGCTTGCGGTCGATGGCGGGGTGCTCGGCACGCTCAGGATCTAGAACACACGCATTTTGGAGAGAGACATGGCCCTGAAATACTACCACGCCGAACCGCTGGCAAATTCGCTCAAGTCGATGGTGCCCCTGAAGGAAAAGGGCCTCGACTATGAAAGCATCTATGTCGACCTCCACAAGTTCGAACAGCACCAGCCGTGGTTCGTGGCGGTCAACCCCGAAGGCCAGGTGCCGGTGCTGGATCATGACGGCACGATCATCACCCACACCACGGTGATCAACGAATACCTCGAAGACGCCTTCCCCGATGCCAATCCCGCCGATGGCCCGCTACGCCCGCGCGATCCGGTGGGCGCAGCGCGGATGCGCTATTGGAACAAGTTCGTTGACGAACACGTGATGAACTTCGTCTCGATGCACGGCTGGCACCGCATGGTCGGGATCATCGCGCGCAACATCGAAAGCGGCGAATTCGAAAAGCTGATGGAAAGCATTCCGCTGCCCGATCAGCGCAAGAAGTGGATGACCGCGCGTTCGGGCTTCTCCGACGCGGACCTTGCCAATGCGATCGAGAAGATCGTCTATGCGCTGGTCAAGGTCGAAGACCAGCTGGGCAAGACCAAGTGGCTGGCCGGGGACAGCTACACCCTCGCCGACATCAACTTCTATTCGCACTGCGGGATGATGGTGGAGCGGATGTTCCCCGAACTCGAAGTCGCGGCCAAGTATCCGCGCCTAGTCGAATGGCGTGAACGCGTGACCGCGCGCCCCGCCGTTGCCGCCGCGCTCAAGAGCGAGGACCGCACCACGCCGGGCCTGCGCACCTGGTCGGGCGATCGGTAACACATGGCCGGTTTCGTCCTGATCCACGGTTCCTGGCATGGCGGGTGGTGCTTCGATGAAGTC
>JAYSCF010000069.1:0-7397 GCA_041915005.1 Novosphingobium sp. | reverse complement strand
CCCGCCGGCTGGAAGCAGCCGGACACACGGTTTTGGCCCCGACCCTGCCCGGCATGGGCGGCGATGAAGCGGCCTTGCGCGCCGTCACGCTGGAAGGCTGGGGCGCGTTCGCGGCGCAGGAATGCCGCAAGCTGAAAGAACGGCTCGGCGGTGCCCCGGTGGTGCTGGCCGGCCATTCGCGCGGCGGGATCGTGATCTCGACCGCGGCGGAAGCCGATCCCGCGGCGATGGATGCGCTGGTCTATATCTGCGCGATGATGCTGCCTTCGGGCATGAGCCGGGCCGAGTTCAAGGCGCACGAGGAGCCCACCCCCGATTTCGACGCGCTGATTTCCCCGGTCGGGCATGGGGCTGGCACCGTGGTCGATGCCGCGCGGGCGGCCCCGGTCTTTGCCCAGCTGTCCCCGCCCGAACTGGTCGCCGCGGCCCTGCCGCGCCTGCTGGCCGAACCGCATGGCCCGCGCTCGACCAAGCTGCGCCTGACGGTGGAGCGCTGGGGCAGCCTCCCGCGCACCTATGTCGAAACGCTGCACGACCGGACCATCCCGATCGCCAGCCAGCGGTTGATGCAGCATTTTTCGCCGGGGGCGAACGTGGTCACGCTCGATGCCGACCATTCGCCTTATCTGAGCACCCCAGACGAACTGACAGCGGCCCTGATCGCCGCCATTCCCGGAGCATAAGACCATGAAGCAGCGCGGCAAGGGATACGAAATTGCGCTGCTGGTGGTGCTGACGCTGGCCAACGGGGTGGTCGCCTTCGACCGGCTCGCCGCAACGTTCCTCTCGCCCTACATCGTCGCCGACCTCAAGCTCGACAATGCGCAGCTCGGGCTGCTGGCGGGAGCCTTGTCGGGCGCAGTGGCGATCAGTTCGTTTCTGGGCGGGCAGCTTGCCGATCGCACCGGGCGGCGCAAGACGCTGCTGCTGGCCTGCACACTGATATTCTCGCTCGGCTCGGCGGCGGGCGGCTTCGCGGCCGGCTTTGCCAGCCTGTTCGCCGCGCGGTTCATGCTGGGGCTGGCCGAGGGGCCGATGGTGCCGGTCAGCCAGACGGTGATGGTCGAAACGTCTGAGCCGCAGCGGCGCGGGTTCAACATGGGCGTGATGCAGATGGCCGGCGCCTTCCTGCTTGGCGCGATGGCCGGGCCGATCGTGGCCACCCAGATCGCCGATGTCCACGGCTGGCGCAGCGCCTTCTTCCTTTCGGCCGTGCCCGGCGTGATCCTCGCCCTGCTGATGATGGTGCTGGTCAAGCCTGACCGCCCGGTGGTGCGCGCTTCGGGAGAAACGCCCGCCAGCCTGCTCGGCGCGCTACGCGCGCTGCTGGCCATTGCCAACATGCGCGCGGCACTGATCGTGGCGGCGCTGTTCACCGCCTGGCTGGTCCTGCAGAACGTGTTCCTGCCGGTCTACCTCACCAGCGCCAAGGCACTGCCCGCCGCAACCATGGGCAAGGTGCTGTCGATGGGTGGAATCGCCGGGGTGATCGGCGGTGCCGCACTGCCACTGCTGAGCGACCGGATCGGCCGCAAGCCGGTGGTGATCGGGGCCTGCCTGGCCGGGCTGATCGCGCCCGCCGCGATGCTGCTGCTGCCCTCCGATCCGCTGCTGCTGGGAGCGGCGATCCTGCTGGGCTGGCTGCCGCTGGGGATCGCCCCGCTCTATTGCGCGACGATCCCGACCGAAAGCGTGCCGCCGGCGCTGGCCACCAGCGCGGTGGGCCTGGCGATGGGCACGGCAGAACTGCTTGGCGGGGTGCTCGCCCCGGCGATCGCGGGCAAGGCGGCTGATCTTTACGGGCTTGGCGCGGTGTTCGTGATCTGCGGCGGCCTGGCGCTGGCCGCTGCGGCCGCGGCGCTGATGCTGGCTGAAACCGCGCCGCGGGCGCTGGCAAGGGGGAACGCCTGATGCGCGAAGTTCGGTTGAGCCCGGCGGGCAGCTACGACAATTCGGCCCGCGAATATGCCCATATCACCGTCACCCCGATGGCCAGCGCCATGGGCGCGCTGATTTCGGGGGTCCGCATTCCCGACCTGACGGACGCAGCCTTTGCCGAAGTGCAGGACGCGCTGTGGCGGCACAAGATGGTCTATTTCAAGGACCAGCCGCTGACCCATGCCGAACATGAAGTGTTCGCCCGGCGCTGGGGGCCGTTTGCGCCCGATGCCTATACCCACGGCGTGCCCGGGCACGCCAACGTCCAGCCGCTGATCAAGGAAGCCAATCACAAGTCAAAGGGCCTGTTCGGTTCGGGCTGGCACACCGATTCGCCGTTCCTGCCCGAGCCTCCGGGGATGACCATCCTGCGCTCGGTCGAGATCCCGCCCTATGGCGGCGATACGGTCTGGGCGAACTGCGCGCTGGCCTACCGGATGCTGTCGCCCGCAATGCAGGCCATGCTGCGCCCGCTGAAAGTCAGGATGAGCGCGCGCAACAACGCCTGGACCCAGAAACTGGCCGACGGCAAGGAGCTGAACTTTGCCAGCGAGGCTGCCCGCGAGGCCGCGTTCGAGGGCAATGCCCATCCGCTGGTGCGCCAGCATCCCCAGACCGGCGAACTCGCGCTGTTCGTGGACGAGGTCTATGCTGTCGGGATCGAAGGGATGAGCGCGGCGGAAAGCCACGCGCTGATCGATTTCCTCTGCCGCCACATCACCCAACACCACTTCACCTTCCGGCTGAAGTGGGAGGTGGGCATGGTTGCGATGTGGGACAATCGCAGCGCGCTGCACCTCGCCGCCAACGATTACGACGGCTTCCGCCGCGAGATGTACCGCACGACGATGGCGGGCGAACGCCCGGCCTGATCAATCTCCGAAGAAGTTGAGTTCCAGCAGCACGTTGTTGGGATCGGCGGTGAACACCTGGCGCAGCCCGATCGCGGCGACCAGGTTGACCTGGTAGTCCAGCCCCGCCGCCTCGATCCGGCGGATGATCTCGTCATAGCCGGTGCAATTGAGCGCCACGTGGTGGACCGCGCCGGTCAGCTCGCCCGGCTTGACCTCGCGGTCATAGGCGCGGGTGCAGTCGACCGAATTGAGGTGGAGGATGCCCTTGCCGCCGGCGTCATACATCCACTGCGCGGTTTGCGGGGTTAGCGGAGGCGGCGCATCGCGGCGTTCCAATCCAAGCAGGGCCTCGTAAAACCGGGCCGTGCCATCGAGATCATCGGTGATGATATTGACGTGATCGAGCGCGTTGACCTGCATTGCCGCCTCCTTTTGGCTAAAACCCTCAGCTCTTGAACACGACCGTCTTGTCGTGGTTGAGCAGCACCCGGTCATCCAGATGCAGCCGCACCGCTTCGGCCAGGACGCGGCGTTCAACGTCGCGGCCCTTGCGGACCATGTCCTCGGGCGTGTCCGAATGGGTCACCGTTTCGACATCCTGATGGATGATCGGGCCTTCGTCGAGATCGGCGGTGACGTAGTGCGCGGTGGCACCGATCATCTTCACGCCGCGGGCATGGGCCTGGTGATAGGGCTTGGCGCCCTTGAAGCCGGGCAGGAACGAATGGTGGATGTTGATGCAGCGGCCCGAAAGGAAGGCAGCCAGATCATCCGACAGGATCTGCATGTAGCGCGCCAGCACCACCAGTTCGGCGCCCGATTCGGTGACCACCTGCTTGATCTGTGCCTCCTGTTGAGGCTTGGTATCCTTGGTGATCGGGAAGTGGTAATAGGGCGTATCCCCCAGCAGCGAGATCGACAGCGCTTCCTTGGGGTGGTTGCCGATGATGGCAACCACATCCATGTTCAGTTCGCCGATGCGGTTGCGATAGAGCAGGTCACCCAGGCAGTGATCGAATTTCGACACCATCAGCACCACCTTGCGCCGGGCATTCTTGCCCCGCAGGCTCCAGGTCATGCCATATTCGGCGGCAAGCGCTTCGAATCCGGCGCGAATCGCTTCGACCCCGGCATCGCCCGGGGCGAATTCGACGCGCATGAAGAACTGCCCGTTATCCTGCGCGTTGAACTGCTGGGCTTCAAGGATATTTCCGCCCTTTTCAAATAGATAGCTGGTAACGCGCGCAGTGATGCCAGGCTTGTCCCGGCACGAAAGGGTGAGGATTTGTTCCTCGGCCATCAGTCAGTCTCCCAGTTGACCAGCGCTGCGTACCCGCATCGCTTTTCGTTTGCACTCATAGCAAAATATAGTAAGCAGTGCATACAAAATTCAACCAGAGAGGGAGTCGGGGCAAATGTCCGCCACCAACCTTGAACAGCTGCTGGCCCAGCAGGGCAATATCGTCTCGATGCTGCGCAACTCGCAGCTGGGTGCCTATGTCTATCCGGTGGTTGCGCCGGAATTCTCGAACTGGCGTTCGGAACAGTGGGCCTGGCAGCACAGCGCCGTGCTGTTCGACCAGTCGCACCACATGGTCAACCTGTACATCCGCGGCAAGGACGCAGCCAAGCTGCTGTCCGACACCATGATCAACAGCTCGAAGGGCTGGACGGTCAACAAGGCCAAGCAGTACGTCCCCACCACGCCCTATGGCCACGTCATCGGTGACGGCATCATCTTCTGGGAAGAAGAACAAAGCTTCACTTACGTGGGCCGTGCACCGGCCTCGAACTGGCTGCGCTACCACGCTGCGACCGGCGGCTACGATTGCGAAATCGAACTCGACGACCGTTCGCCGATGCGCCTGATGGGCAAGCCCGCCAAGCGCAAGGAATGGCGCTTCCAGATCCAGGGCCCCAATGCCTGGGCCGTGATCGAAAAGCTGCACGGCGGTCCGCTCGAACAGCTCAAGTTCTTCAACATGAGCACGATGAACATCGCCGGCCGCAAGGTTCGCACCCTGCGCCACGGCATGTCGGGTGCGCCGGGTCTCGAAATCTGGGGCCCCTATGAAGAACAGGACGAAATCCGCGCCGCGATCCTCGAAGCCGGCAAGGAATTCGGCCTGATCGCTTGCGGCAGCCGCGCCTATCCCTCGAACACGCTCGAATCGGGCTGGATCCCGAGCCCGCTGCCCGCGATCTACACCGGCGAAAAGATGAAGGGCTTCCGCGAATGGCTGGGCGCTGATTCGTATGAAGCAACCGGTTCGATCGGTGGTTCGTTCGTTTCGGAAAACATCGAGGACTACTACCTCAACCCGTGGGAACTGGGTTACGGCTCGTTCGTGAAGTTCGACCATGACTTCCACGGCCGCGAAGCCCTCGAAGCCCTGAACCCGGCTGAACAGCGCAAGAAGGTCACCCTGGCCTGGCATCCCGAAGACATGGCCAAGATCATGGCCTCGCTCTTCAACCCGGATGGCGACCAGTACAAGTTCTTCGACGTGCCGCTCGCCAACTATGCCTCGTCGAACTACGACCGCGTGGTCGATGCGGGCGGCAAGACGGTCGGCCTGTCGATGTTCACCGGCTATTCGTTCAACGAAAAGCAGGCGCTCAGCCTCGCCACGGTCGATCCGGAAATCCCGGTTGGCACCGAACTGCGCGTGGTCTGGGGTGAAGAAAACGGCGGCACCAAGAAGACCACCGTCGAACCCCACAAGCAGCTGGAAGTGCGCGCGATCGTGAGCTCGGTGCCCTACAGCCGCGTCGCCCGCGAAAACTACGCAGAAGGCTGGCGCACCGGCCGCTGAGCCTGACCCAAAGCCCGGCAGCCCGCAGCGTCACAACGCGCGGGCTGCCGCCGCTCTTTATCTAGAGGATGAACCGATGGGCAAACCGCTGATCCACCCCAATTGGGACAAGGCGCCCGACGGCATCACCGACGGCTTCAGCCTTGAGATGACCGCCAAGGACATCGATTCGCTGCGCGAAGCCGCCCCGCTGATCCCGGCCGACACGCCCGTCGCCGTCACCTTCCTCCCCGGCGAGGAAGCCGAAGCCCGCATCGCCGCCACCGTGGCCGTGCGCGAGCTGGGCTTCGAGCCGATGCCCCATTTCTCCGCCCGCCGAATCACGTCGGAAGACGATTTCGAAGGCTATCTGAAAGCCGTGGTCGAACGCGCCGGGGTAACCCGCTGCTTCATCGTCGCCGGCGATCCGCCCGAACCGCAGGGCCCCTATTTCGACACCTCCGCCCTCATTGCCACCGGCGCCTTCGAGCGCGCCGGGATCAAGGCGATCGGCGTTGGCGGCCACCCCGAAGGCCATCCCAACATGTCCGAGGCCGAGTGCTGGGACGTGCTGGAAGCCAAGGTCCGCGAAATCGAAAAGCGCGGCATGGCCCCGCTGGTCGTGACCCAGTTCGGCTTCGATCCCGATGCCTTCCTCGCCTGGCTCAAGCAGCTGCGCGCGCGCAACCTTGATGTGCCGGTGCGGATCGGCGTACCCGGTCCTGCGGGGATCAAGCGCCTGCTGGCCTTTGCCGCGCGCTGCGGCGTGGGGGCCTCCGCCTCGGTCATGAAGAAGTATGGCGTCTCGATCACCAACCTGCTCGGCACCGCCGGGCCGGACAAGCTGGTCGATGCCTTCGCCAAGGGCCTGGCCGACGAACACGGGCGGGTGCGGCTGCACTTCTATCCCTTTGGCGGGATCCGCAAGACCGTCGAATGGGTTGAAGACTACAACCGGAAGCACGCGAATTGACCGACTATGTCCTCGTCCACGGCGCGTGGGGCGGGGGCTGGTCCTATGATCGCCTTGCCGCAGACCTGAGGGCACGCGGCCACCGTGTACTGGTGGCGCAGTTGGCGGGGCTTGGCACCCGGCGCGACGGGCTCAACCCCGGGATCGACCTGTCGACCCATGTCCGCGACGTGATCGGCCAGGTCGAGGCCGCCGGGTTCGACCGCTTCGTGCTGTGCGGCCATTCCTATGGCGGCATGGTCATCACCGGGGTCGCGACCCGGCTCGGCGCGCGGATCGATGCGCTGTGCTATATCGACGCGTTCCTGCCGGGTGACGGCCAATCGCTGTGGGACATCACCGGCGATTACGAGCACCGCTGGTACATCGACAGCCAGAAGGACACCCCGGGCCTGTGTGCGCCGATCGGGGGCGTGCACCTGCTTGAAAACCCGCGCTATGGCCGCCACCCGCTGCTCACCCTGCTGCAAGCCGTGCGCTTCACCGGCGAGGAAGCCAAGGTGCCGCGCCATGTCTATATCTTTGCCAGCCAGTGGCAGCCCACCCCCTTCCCCCGCTTCCGCGATCAGGTAAAGGGCGATCCCGCCTGGGAACTCCACGAGGTTGGCGGCGGGCACGATGTGATGGCCGACCAGGGCGAAAAGCTGCTCGAAGTGGTGCTTGGGCTTGCCAATCAGCCGATTCGCCTTTAGGGGCGCCCCCTTCATTGACACGGATTCGATGACCCGCCTGGCTATCTAGGGCTGCCATGGCAGGTTGGACGTGTCTCAGACAAGGAGACGAAAATGCCCAAGCTCAAGACGAAGAGCGGCGTGAAGAAGCGCTTCAAGCTCACCG
>JAYSCF010000068.1:0-9436 GCA_041915005.1 Novosphingobium sp. | reverse complement strand
CGCCCCCATGATCGCGGCGCACAGGATCGCCAGATCCCCGGCGCGCGGTACATGCGGGATGCCCAGGTAATGCGCAAAGTCGGCGCGCCCGGCGAGATAGGAAATGATCGCAAAGGCAGCAGCGGCGATCACCACCGGCATGGTTGCCAGCCCGTCCAGACCGTCGGTGAGGTTCACCGCATTGCCCGCGCCCACCATGACCACGGCGGCAAAGACGTAATAGAACGGTCCCAGCGGGATATAGCGGCCCGACAGGAACGGCACGTAAAGGTTGGTGCTGATCTGGCTGACGATGATCCACGCTGCCACGCCCGCCACGGCAAATTCCGCCAGCAGCCGCACCCGGCCGGAAACCCCGGCGGTCGAGCGCTTCTTGACCTTGTCGTAATCGTCCAGGAAGCCGATCAGGCCAAAGCCCCCGGTTACCGCCAGACAGGCCCAGACGAAGGGGTTGGACAGGTCCATCCACAGCAGCATCGAGACGACCAGCGAAATCAGGATCATCAGCCCGCCCATGGTCGGCGTGCCGCGCTTGGCGAGATGGGTTTGCGGCCCATCCTCGCGGATCGGCTGCCCCTTGCCCTGCCGCACCCGCAGCATGCTGATGAAGCGCGGGCCGATCACCAGGCCGATCACCAGCGCGGTCATCAGCGCAGCCCCGGCGCGGAAGGTCTGATAGCGAATGAGGTTCGCCAGGCCTTCGAAATGAAAATAATGTGCGATCAGGTAAAGCATCCTGATCCTAACCTTCCTGCTGGGTGAGCGCGGCGACAACCGCGCCCAGCCCGACCGAATTCGACCCCTTGACGAGAATTGCGTCGCCGCGCTTCACGCCCAGTTCCCGCAGCGCCGTCAGCGCCTGGGATGCGGTTTCGCAATGCGCCAAGGACGATTCCTTGCCAAGCGCGCTGCCCCCCGATTTCCCCAGCTGATCCGCGAGAATACGCATCTCTTCGCCCACCAGGACGAGATGATCGACCCCGGCCGCGGCAATCGGCCCGGCCAGCTCGGCATGGAAGGCCGGGCCATGTTCGCCCAGTTCCTTCATCGCGCCCAGCACGGCGATCCGGCGGCTGGCCGGCGTGGCGCCCAATTGGGCCAGCGTGGCGCGCATCGAAGCCGGGTTGGCGTTATAGCTTTCATCGATCAACAGGGCGGTTCCGCCCTCTACCGCGATTTCGCTGCGTGCGCCGCGCCCCTTGAGGCCCGCCATCTCGGCCAGCGCAACCCCGGCAGCACCCATGTCACCGCCTGCCGCGCGCACCGCCGCCATCACCGCCAGCGAATTGGCGATCCAGTGCTCGCCCGGCATGGCCACGGTATAGCACACCCGCCGCTCACCCAGGTCTGCCGTCACCAGCGATCCGCCACCGGGCGCCGCCACCGCATCCATCAGCCGCACGTCGGCATGGGCGGCCTTGCCAAAGCTCACCACCTTGGCGCCGGCAACCAGCGCGGCATCGCGCAGCCGCTCGAAATGGGGGCTGTCCGCCGGGATCACCGCCGTGCCGCCCGGCAGCAGCCCGCCAAAGATTTCCGCCTTGGCATCGGCAATCGCCTCTTCACTGCCCAGCATCTCGATATGGGCCGGGGCAATCGTGGTGATAACGGCCACATGGGGGCGAACTTGCGCTGCCAAAGCAGCGATTTCGCCGGCATGGTTCATCCCCATTTCGAACACGCCGAACCGGGTGCGCGCAGCCATCCGCGCAAGGCTCAGCGGAACGCCGACATGGTTGTTGTAGCTCTTGACCGAGCGGTGCGCCTTGCCCCGGCTGGCCCGATCGAGCGAGGCAAAAATCGCTTCCTTGACCCCGGTCTTGCCGACCGATCCCGTTACCCCGATCACGGTCGCATCGGCGCGTTCGCGGGCGGCTTTGGCCAGAAGCTCAAGTGCACTTGAGGTATCGGAAACCAGGATGTGCGGACCATCGACCGGGCGGTCAACCACCACGGCTGCCGCGCCCTTGGCGAAGGCTGCCGGCACGAAGCGATGCCCATCCATCGCCTCACCCTTGAGCGCAAAGAACAGATCACCCTCGATCACGTCGCGGCTGTCGATCTCGACCCCGGAAACCTGGAATTCGCCGACCGCGACCCCGCCCATCGCGAGTGCCAGCGAACCGGCATCCCACAGCGCCAGGCCAAGGGCATCTTCAAGCTCTGTCGGCCAATCAAGAATCCGGACGAGGGCATTCATGCGGCACACTCCCTGGCTACGGCAACGTCATCGAACGGCAGCACGCGGCACGTTTCGCCCGCGCCGATAATCTGGCCCTGTTCATGGCCCTTGCCCGCGACCAGCACGATGTCATCGCGCCCGGCCTCGGCAATGGCAGCAGCAATCGCGGCACGGCGATCGCCCACTTCGCGCAAGGCGCCCGCCCCGCCCGCCAGCACGGCGGCGCGGATCGCGGCGGGATCTTCGCTGCGCGGATTGTCATCGGTGACAATGCCCAAATCCGCCTGGGCCGCGACCACGCGGCCCATCTCGGGGCGCTTGCCGGCATCGCGGTCGCCGCCCGCGCCGAACACCACGATCAGGCGGCCCGTGCAGTGCGGGCGCAGCGCGGCAATCGCGGCTTCCAGCGCGTCTGGGGTGTGGGCATAGTCAACATAGACCGGGGCGCCGCTGCGCGAAATCGCCGCGCGTTCCAGCCGCCCGCGCACCGGTTGCAACCGGGCCAGCGCATCGAACACCTGCGCCGCATCGCCGCCACTGGCCAGCACCAGCCCGGCCGAAACCAGCGCGTTGGCGGCCTGATAGGCGCCGATCAGCGGCAGCGCGATCCGCCATGCCTGCCCGGCATGTTCGATTTCCAGTGCCTGGCCAAGCTGGCCCGGCGTGCGCGAGACCAGTCGCAGCCCGTCCGCCGATGCCCGCTCGCCCACTTCGATCAGGCGCAGTCCGCGCTGGCGGGCATGCCCTGCGGCGCGGGCGGACCATTCGTCGTCCATCCACACCACGGCCGCGCCATCGCTGTCGATCACCTCGTCAAACAGCCGCATCTTGGCCGCGAAGTAATCGTCCATGTCCTTGTGGTAATCGAGGTGATCGCGGCTGAGATTGGTGAAGGCCCCCGCCGCCACGTGCAGCCCCTCGTTGCGATATTGCGAAAGGCCGTGGCTCGATGCCTCATAGGCAACGTGGGTCACGCCTTCGCGGGCCAGGCCGCTCATGTTGGCCAGGAACGTCACGATGTCGGGCGTGGTCAGGCCGGTCGAGACGCTCTCGTCCGCGGTGGTCACGCCCAGCGTCCCGATCGAGGCCGCGCTGTGCCCGGCCATCCGCCAGATCTGGCGCACCATCTCGACGGTGGAGGTCTTGCCATTGGTTCCGGTCACGGCAACGATCGTGGCGGGCACCGGGGTAAAGAACTGCGCTGCCAGGCGGGCAAAGGCCTGGCGCGGGTTGTCTGCGGCGATGTGGACCGCGCCATCAACGCGCGCGCCGGCCCGGGCCACCACGGCCACGGCGCCTGCGGCAATCGCCGCCGGAATGAAATCCTCGCCATTGACCGCCGCGCCCTGGAACGCGCCGAACACGGTGCCGGGCGCAACCTTGCGATTGTCGATCGCAAAGCCGGTCACCGGCGCATCGGCGCCGGCGGGCACGGTCACGCCCGCGCCCCGCGCCAGCGCGGCCAGCCTCATTCCCCTTCCCCGTTGGCAATCAGCGGAGCGAGATCGGTGATGTCCACGTCGCGGGTGTTGTCGGGCATCACGCCCAGCAGCGGGCCAATGCGCGGCACCACCCGGCCCACCGTCGGCGCAGCGTTCCACGCGGCGGTGCGCTGGCCCGATGCGGCAACCGTGCCCTGCGGCTCGTCATAGCTAACGACGATCACATAGCGCGGGTGATCCATCGGAAACGCGGCGGCGAAGGTCGCGATATTGGCGGTCTTGCTGTAGCCATGGACCCCGGGCTTTTCCGCCGAACCGGTCTTTCCGCCCACGCGGAAGCCCGCGGCATTGGCCTTGCGCCCGGTGCCAAGGTCCACGATCAGGCGCAGCAGCTGGCGCATCCGCGCGCTGGTGGCGGCCTGGAACACGCGGCGGCCGGGAACGACCTGGCCCGGCTGGGCCTTGTGCAGGGTGGCCGGATGCCAGACCCCGCCATTGACCATCGCGGCATAGGCGCTGGCCAGATGCAGCGGCGTGATCGACATGCCGTGACCATAGGAGATGGTCATCGTATCGATCCGCGACCACGGACCGCTGCGCCAGATCGGAAAGCCGCGCGCGGGCAGTTCGATCGCGGGGCGCGCGTTCATGCCCAGCGCGGCCATCGTCGTCTTGAGCCGCACCCCGCCAAGCTGGTCGGCGATCTGGGCGGTGACGATGTTCGAGGAATGGATCAGCGCCTCGGGAACGTTGAGCGATGCCCCGAAATTGTGGCTGTCATGGATCTGGAAGCCGCCGATCGAAAGCGGGCGGTCCGACTGGTAGCGCCGCCCCAGATCGGTCACGACCCCGGCATCGATCGCGGCGGCCACCGTGATCGGCTTGATCACCGAACCCAGTTCGTAAACGCGGTTGGTCACCCCGTTGAAGATGTTGGCTTCACCGGCGCGGTCGATCAGGTTGGGGTTGAACGAGGGCAAGGACGCCAGCGCCAGCACTTCGCCGGTATCGACATCGAGCACGATCCCGGCCGCGCCCTTGGCCGAAAATTCGGCAATGCCCTTGGACAGTTCATCCTCAAGCGCGCCCTGCACCCGGGTATCGAGCGACAGCACCGCCGGGGCGCCGCGATTGGCCGGATCGGTCAGGATCTTGTTGTAGACCTGCTCCATGCCGACGTGGCCCTGGCCATCGGCGCTGACATAGCCCAGCACGTGCGCGGCCATCGAACCTTGCGGATAGTAGCGTTCCAGTTCGCGCGGGAATTCCAGCGCGGGCTCGCCCAGCAAGTGAATGCGGTTGGCATCTTCGGGCAAAATCCGGCGGCGCAGATAGCCCGGCTGCCCGGAAGACAGCCGCTTGGTGAGTTCGGTCACATTGAGATCGGGGAAGATCTGGACCAGGGCCTCGGCCACCTGGCGCGGGGTATGGACCAGCGGCGGCCCGTCGCTCCCCAGCGCGCCGGGATTGAACCACAGCGAATAGGCCGGGAAAGCGCGCGCCAGAGGCACGCCGTTGCGATCGACGATATCGGCGCGGGCGGGCAGCGCGGCCAGATCATCGTTCGTCGCGCGGCCTTCAAACAGGCCCAGCCAGAAAATCCGCAGCAAGGCGACCAGCGCAATCGCGGCAAAGCCCACGACCACCCAAAGAACCCGCCATTTGGCCATCAACAACGTGCGCTGGCGCACGTTCACCAGCTCGCCCCGGCCGGTCGAAATGACGGTCGAGACGGCGATAGAGCTCATTCCTTGCGCACCAACCCGTCAAGCTGGCTGAGCCGGTCGCCAAGATTGGCAGCAGTCAGCGGCACGCGGCCGCTGGCCTTGGCGATCACGCCGCCCGCCGTCTTGCCGGTGATCGGCGAAACCATCGCCACGATGCTGGTGCGGGTAATCGCCTGGTCGGCCGAGGCCAGCTCGGTCGGAGCCGAAGCAACACGGATCGGGCTCGGCGCGCCCGGTGCAGCCGGCTTGCCCAGCGCGGCCAGCTGGCGCTCGCCTTCGAGATACTGCCCGGCGGTCGGCGCCTGATAGCCGAATTCGACATCGTTGAGCGCGCGCAGCTGCTGCTGGTTGGCGCGGGTTTCAAACTCGGTTTCGAGGAACTTGTTGCCCTGCTTGAGCGCCGAAATCTGGCGATCGGCCAGCCGCACCTGGCTCTTCACGGCGTTGACGCGAAACGTCAGCGCCACCAGCATGGCGAAACAAACCAGCAGGACGGCAACCCAGCCAATGGACTGCAGGCGATCACGGGTCAGGTTCATGCGGCCCTCCTCTGTCGGGCAGGAGCGTTGGTGCGAATGGCGGCGCGCAGGGTCGCAGACCGGGCGCGGGGATTGCGGGTGGTTTCGGCCTCGCTCGGACGCAGGGCCTTGGCGACATGGTCGAAGGTCGGCGCGGCGGCCTTGGCGGCCACCGGCACATGGCGCGAGGCATTGGCCACGGCCCCGCTGGCATCGCGCAGGAACTGCTTCACGATCCGGTCTTCAAGGCTGTGGAAGCTGACCACGGCCAGCCGGCCGCCCGGGCGCAGCAGTTGTTCCGCGGCGGCAAGGGCCGCTTCAAGTTCGTCCAGTTCGGCGTTCACGTGGATGCGGATCGCCTGGAAGCTGCGGGTTGCAGGGTCTTTCGGCGCTGCCCCCTTGTTGGAATGGGGGCGATAGCCCAGCGCCTTGCGCACCACGTTGGCGAGCTGGCCCGTGGTTTCGAGCGGGCGCGCCGCCACGATCGCGCGGGCCACCCGGCGCGACTGGCGCTCTTCCCCATAATGGAACAGCACGTCAGCGATCTGTTCTTCGGGCGCGGTGTTGACGAAATCGGCGGCGCTTTCGCCTTCCTGGGCCATGCGCATGTCAAGCGGGCCATCGCTGGAAAAGGCAAAGCCGCGGTCGGCCTGATCGAGCTGCATCGATGACACGCCGATATCCATCACCACGCCATCAACCTGCGCCACGCCAGCTTCGGCCAGGCTTGCAACCATTTCCGAAAAGCGGCGCGGGTGCAGCACGAGGCGCGGCGCATCGCCGCTCGTTTCGGCCCATTCGCGGCCCTTGGCGATGGCATCGGGATCGCGGTCGAAGGCGTGGACATTGGCCCCGGCATCGAGCAGGCGGCGGGTATAGCCCCCCGCGCCAAAGGTTGCATCGACGATGACCGCGCCGGGCGCGGGCGCAAGGGCTGCGATCACTTCATCGAGCAGGACCGGAATATGGGGCGCAGGAGCGGTCACTTGCGCCCCTTCCCGCTGGCCGCCTGGGCAGCAAGGTCGGCGCAGGCTTCCTGCGCGTCTTCCCAGCCGGCACCCATCTTGGCGAGTTCATCCGGATTCCAGATCGTGAACGACTTGCCGCCGCCCTGGAAGAAAGCGCTGGCATCGAGCCCGCCAAGGCGGAAATAGCGCTCGGGCAGGATGAAACGGCCGGAATCGTCGAACGGCACGCGGGCAAAGCCATAAAGCTGCTGGGCGCGCATATCGCGATCGAAATCGACGCCGCGCTCCAGTGCAATACGCTCTTCGCGGTCAAGTTCGCCTTCGAATTCGGCAACGCGCGACAGACCAAAACCGGTCAGGCACTTCCAACGGGGATGCTTGGCCAGGCACAGGACGCGGTCACCCAGACCGGATTCCTTGACCGCTTTGCGGAAGTCTGGCGGCAGCACAAAGCGGCCCTTTTCGCCCAACAGCGAAAAGCCCTGGCCACTGTAGCTGATCGGCTTTGCCGCCTCCACTTTGCCCCGCCTCATTCCGGAATGGCATCCGGTCCCCAGAAAAAACCTCCCGCCTCTGCCCGCGCGCCCTCGCGGCCAGATCACCCCGTTTCAGGGATCGGCGATCAATTTCGATGTCGATGAAGAGGTTCCATATCACCCTTGCCGCGGGATGGAAGGGAAATTTACGGGAAATCAGGGGATTGAACGGTAAGTAATTGTTTTAACAATATTTGAATCTCAACCAAAGAGGCGCCCATATTGAGCGTTTATGCTTTGTTCTTCACGAAAATCAGGCATTTACGTGGTGCGCGCGATCAGAGTCGGCCCGCATCCCGCGTTTTCCCCGAATGGGTGAATTCAACCGCCAGCAAAGGCTGCGTCGAGCAGCTTGATCATGGCGCTGCGGCGCAGCCCGGCAGGATCGTCACGCTCCAACAGCGCAGCATCGGCCACCGCAACCAGCCGCCCCTGCACGATCGTGCAGGTCGCGATCAGGCCATCCCCCCACAGGCGGCAGGTGCTGCCCGCAGTGGCAGTGAAGTGCCCGGCCAGATTGACCGGCAGGGTCATGTCCATGGCGCGGCGCGACACTTCGCCAAACGGCTGCCGCTCGTCAAAGTGCAGCGCCAGCCCCCACCGCGCGAGGATCGGGGACAGCAGCACCCCGGCCTGGGGACGGCGCGGATCGCCCAGCGCAAAGGCGCTATCCTCGGTCAAGGTTGGATCGGCCACCAGCAGCAACCGTCCGCCGCCGCGCAGCCATTGGTCAAGCGCGACGTTCTCTTGCGGGCCGAGCGGCCGCGGCTGCGCGATCACCAGCCGGCGCAAGTGCGCCAGCGGCGCGCGCCCCGGCCCGCCAGCCAGGCTATCGAGCGGCACGATCGCACCCCGCGCGGCCAGTTCCCCGCGCGCCCAGTGCGGCGCTTCGGCGGCGTTCAACTGCGCCGAAATATCGCCGGTTTCGGCCCACAGGATCGGCAAGGTCGTGAACAGCCCGATCGGCTGGGCCGCAGCCGCGCGCGGACGCGCGCCCAGCCAGGCGATCACAGCCAGCGCAATCACCCCCGCGATCAGCGCGGCGATGACCAGCGCGCGGCGGCGCGGCTGATTAATGGTTGCTGCCCGGGGCGGGCGAAGCCGCATCCTTGGGCGCGGCTTCAGGCGTTGTCGCGGGAACCACGCCGGCCTGGGCCAGGGGATCGGTCTTGGGCGCAGCGCTGGCGGCCACGCTGGCGGCCGGATCGGGCTTGCCTGCGGCCAATTCCGCCTGGCGGGCGCGATCGTTGATGATGTTGGCCAGCCCCACGATCAACACGATCGCGGCAATCCCGAACAACCCCGCCTGAAGCCGCTGCACGGCCTGGGCGCGCAGTTCGCGCGCGCTGGGCGGCACGAAATGCTGCGGACCGGTGAGCGGTTCGACCATCCGGGGCCCGCCCTGCTGCGAGGGCTGCTGGTGCGGGGGCTGATAGGGCATGGCCTATCCTAGCCCAGCCAGGGGAAGACCGGCAAGCCTTTCGCACGCAGCCATTCGGCATTGTAGAGGCTGGAGAGATAGCGAAAGCCCGTGTCGCACAGAATCGTGGCCACGCGCACATCCTCGCGCCCTTCGGCCACCAGTTGCCGCCCCAGCGCCACCGCGCCGGCCACGTTGATCCCGGATGACAGGCCCAGGCACAGCCCTTCCTCGCTCAGCAGCCGCGCGACCCATTCAAGGCCTTCCTCATCCGAAATGCGGAACTGGGTGTCGATCGGGGCACCTTCAAGGTTGGCGGTGATCCGGCCCTGCCCGATCCCTTCGGCCACCGACGAGCCTTCGGCCTTGAGTTCGCCGTGAGCGTAGTAGTTGTAGAGCGCCGCGCCATGCGGATCGGTCAGCGCGATGCGGATCTTCTCATCAAAGGCCTTGAGCCCAAGCCCGACCCCCGCGATCGTGCCGCCGGTGCCCGCCGCGCAGGTGAAGCCATCCAGCCGCCCGCCCAGCTGTTCCCAGATTTCGGGCGCGGTCGATTCGATATGGGCCTTGCGGTTGGCGATGTTGTCGAACTGGTTGGCCCAGACCGCGCCTTCGGTTTCCTCGGCCAGGCGGCGCGAGGTGT
>JAYSCF010000067.1:0-9469 GCA_041915005.1 Novosphingobium sp. | reverse complement strand
GGTTCTTGCCGGCCTTGTCCTTCCACTGGGTCATGCGGTTGAGCCAGCCCATGCGCGCGGTGCCGTTGAGCAGCCATTGCAGCTCGGCGTGGGCGGGAACCTGCGCCTGGTTGAACAGGATCGACTTGTCGGGATCGATCCCGCAAGCGACCAGCGCGGCGACCATTTCACGCGTGTTGGCGGCCAGATCGGCCGGGGTGTGCGGCATCGAGATCGCGTGGAGATCGGCCAGGAAATAGAGGCTTTCCCCGCCGCCCGCCGCGACCTGGTCCTGCATCAGCACCCAGTTGCGGATCGCGCCCAGGTAATTGCCGAGGTGGAGATTGCCGGTGGGCTGGATGCCGGAAACGATACGCATGTGTCTGTCCTAGAAACCTGGAATTTCTTCATCGATGGGCTTGGCGCTGCGGCGCCGGGCGAGAATCGCGATGTCTTCCTTGTCGACGGCGCCGATCACCCAGGCGACGGCGGCGTAGACGATCATGCCGGTGGCAACCAGCAGCGCGATCCCGCCGGCCTTGTGCAGCACGCTGCCCGAATAGAGGGGCATGGTGGCGCGGAGCAGATAGCAGAGAGCCGCTGCCATCACTGCCGATGCGGCGAACTGGCGCACCACCCGCGAAAGCAGCGGCAGGTCGAATCGGAAATGCCCGCGCCGGTGCAGGTTGGCATAGAGCAGCAGGCAGTTGAGGCTGGCCGAACAGGCGGTGGCGCCGGCCAGCCCGACGATCCCGAACGGGCGCACCACGACAAGGTTGAGGAAGATGTTGAACGACAGCGCGGTGGCGGCGGTCATCACCGGGGTGCGCGTGTCCCCGCGCGAGAAGTAGCCTGGCTCAAGCACCTTCACCAACACGTAACTGGGCAGCCCGCAGACCAGCGCAACCACGATCTCGCTCATGATCGCGCCGTCTTCGGGGCGGAACTTGCCCCCCACGAAGAAGGCGTTGACGAAGGCCGGGGCGCACACCGCCAGCGCAAAGGCGGCGGGCACGGTCAGCAGGGTCGCCAGTTCGATCGCGCGGCCCTGAAGCTGGGCTGCGCCGCGTTCGTCGCCGCTGGCGATATGGCGCGACAGGGTCGGCAGGATCGCCGTGCCCAGCGCGATGCCAACGATCCCCAGCGGCATCTGGTTGAGCCGGTCGGCCATCTTGAGCAGGGTCAGCGAACCCTGCTTGAGGCTGGTGGCGAAGAAGGTGTCGGCCAGTTGGCTGAGCTGGTAGATGCCCGCGCCGAAGGTCGCGGGGAAGATCCGCCACAGCAGCACCTTGGTGTCGGGCGTCATCCGCGGCCAGTGCAGCTTGAGCTTCACGCCCGCGCGCCGGACCGACCAGGCGAGATAGGTCAATTGGGCCAGGCCCGCCACGCTCACCGCCCAGCTTTGCGACAGCGCCTTGGCCACATCGCTTTGCCCGGTGGCCCAGCCCCAGGTCATCCCGCCGATGAGGCACAGGTTGAGCAGGATCGGCGCAATCGCGCCGGGCGCAAAGCGCGAACGGGTGTTGAGGATGCCCGACAGCAGCGCAACCACGCTGATCAGCCCCAGATAGGGGAAGGTGATCCGCGAAAGCGTGACCGACAGTTCGAACTTGCCGGGCACTTGCTGGTATTCGCGCGCCAGCAGCCACACGATCGCTTCCATGCCCGCGATGCACAGGATCGAGAAGCCGAACAGCACCCAGACAAACACGGAGAGCACATCGTTGGCGAAATGCGCGGCTTCGTCCTCGCCAGCCCCAGGGGCATCGCCGCTGTGGAGCTTCCGTGAATACATCGGCACGAAGGCGACGCTGAACGCGCCTTCGGCGAACAGGCGGCGGAACGTGTTGGGCAGGGTGAAGGCCAGCTGGAAGGCATCGGCGGCAAGACCGGCGCCAAACAGCCGC
Organism: Novosphingobium sp.; assembly: GCA_041915005.1. Lineage (GTDB taxonomy): Bacteria > Pseudomonadota > Alphaproteobacteria > Sphingomonadales > Sphingomonadaceae > Novosphingobium. The sequence goes on along the minus strand of JAYSCF010000067.1, from coordinate 7,583 downwards.
GCGAACAGCATGTCGCGGGCAACGCCGAACACGCGGCTGACCGCGGTCAGCCCGCCGATGGTTCCGACATTCTTGATGAGGCTCATGCGCGCTTACTCCCTTCGCGCGTCAGCCCCGCGCGGCGATCAGGCTTCGCCGACAGGGGCGCCGACGCCTTCGTCACCGCCCTGCTGGGCGGCAAGCTGCTGCACGTAGAGGCCGTTGAAATCGATCGGTTCGAGCAGCAGCGGGGCAAAGCCTGCATCGCGCACGGCATCCGCGATCACGCGGCGGGCGAACGGGAACAGGATGCGCGGCGCTTCGGCATAGGTGAAGGCGTGCTTCTGCCCATCATCGAGGTTGCGCATGCCGATCAGCCCGCAATAGGCCAGATCAACGATGAACTGGGTGCCCGACTGGCACTTGGAGTTGATCGCGATCTTGAGTTCGATTTCGCTCACTTCGTCCGACAGTTCGCGCGCGGCGATGTTGAACTGGACGTCGATGTTCGGGGTTTCGGGCCACTGGAACGAATCCGGGGCATTGGGGTTCTCGACCGAGAGATCCTTGACATACTGCGAGATGATCCCGGCGCTGGGCAGGGTGTCGGCGCCATTGGGGGCCGGCGTTTCGAGGCCCAGGTCGGTGATGATGTTGCCTTCGTCGGACATGATGCGCTTTCGGTCAAAATTGCGGGAAATTGCGGGGCGCGTAGCAGGGCGGGGCCGCGCCAGCAAGAATGCAACGCCCTTATCGTAAAATTTGCACGCAAGGGTGCATCCACGCGTTGTTCATTTGTCATTGCTACCTATTTGTCGCTAGAGTGTTGCAAGGCCGCCATCCGCGGCCAGGGCCGGGTAAAGGACCGGGTAAGTGGACAAGACCGTCGAGATCGTCATCATGGCCATGGTCGCAGTGTTTCTGGGCCTGCGGCTCTATTCGGTGCTGGGCCGCCGGGCCGAACGCGAAGAGCGTCCCCGGCTTGAGCCCAAGGAGGCACCGCGCGGGCTGGTTCCCGATCTGGCGGAACGCCCCGGCACCCAGGCCGCGCCGCGCGCGCTGGTCCCGGGCGTGACCCCGGCGATCGAGCGCGGGCTCAAGGAAATCATCGCGGCGGACCGGCGGTTCGATACCCTGGCGTTCCTCGAAGGAGCCAAGGGCGCCTACCGCATGGTGCTCGAAGCTTTCTGGAAGGGTGACAAGGCCGCGCTTGCCCCGCTGTGCGATCCGGCCGTGATCGACGGCTTCTCTGCCGCCATCGATGCACGCGAAGCTGCCGGCGAAAAGCTCGAAAACCGGCTGGTGCGAATTGACGAGGCCAGCATCGTTGCGGCCAGTTTTGAGGCCTCGATCGCCCGCGTTTCGGTGCGGTTCGTGGCCGATATCGCCGCCGTGACCCGCGATGCGGCCGGCGTGGTGATCGCCGGTTCGATGAACGATGCGATCGAGGCCCGCGACCTGTGGACCTTCAGCCGCGACGTTACCAATCCGGCGCCGGACTGGGTGCTCGACGAAACCGACGAAGGCTGAACCGATGACCGCGGCACGGCTGCGCGGCCTTGCGGCGCTATGCGCGCTGATCGTGCTGGCATCCTGCGCCCGGATCATTCCCGCCCCAACCGGGCCAGTGCGCCCTCCCGCCGCCACGGCCCTGCTGGCCGGGGTTGCTGCCGGTCCGGCCGTGATGGGGCTGGGGCTGGGCGGTGACGATGCCGCCATGGCGCTCGCGTCGTTCCGCGAAAGTTGCCCACGGCTGGTGACCCGCACCGATGCCAGCGGATTGACCCGGCCCGCCGACTGGAAACCGGCCTGCGATGCCGCTGGCCGCTGGCCCGCAGCGCAGGCGGCGCAGTTCTTTGCAGCCTGGTTTGAAACGCTCAAGGTCGGCAGCGGGCAGGCATTCGTGACCGGTTACTACGAACCCGAGATTTCGGGCGTGCGCACCCGCCAGCCCGGCTTCGATGTGCCAGTCTATGCCCCGCCCAGCGATCTGGTGCGCGCCCGCCCGGGCGAGGCGCAGCCATTGCCCGGGGGGCAGATGCCGCAGGGCCGCTATGATCCTGATGGGCGTTTCGTGCCCTACTACGATCGCGGGCAGATCGAGGATGGCGCCCTGGTCGGACGCGGGCTGGAGATCGCCTGGGTCGCCGATCCGGTCGAACTGTTCTTTCTTCAGATCCAGGGTTCGGGCCGCCTGCGCGCGCCCGATGGCAGCGTGATGCGGATCGGCTATGCCGGGCAGAACGGGTTTCCCTTTACCGGGATCGGCTCGTTGATGCGCGCGCGGGGGCTGCTGGGCGATGGTCCGGGGCAATATCCCGGCTCGATGCAGGGCATGATGCAATACCTGCGCGACCATCCCGAGGATGGCCGCGCGCTGATGCGCGAAAACCAGAGCTATGTGTTTTTCAAGCAAGCTACCGGCGATGCCCCGGTTGGCGCGCTGGGCGTGCCGGTCCGCGGGCGCAGCAGCGCGGCGGTCGATCCGGCTTTCGTCCCGCTGGGCGCGCCGGTCTGGCTGGCGCTTGACCGGGCCGAGGCCAGCGGGCTGTGGATTGCCCAGGACACCGGCGGGGCGATCAAGGGCGCCAACCGGTTCGACAGCTTTTGGGGCGCGGGCGCCCAGGCGCGGCAGATCGCTGGCGGGATGACCGGACGCGGCGCGGCCCTGGTGCTGGTGCCCAAGGGCACGCTGGCCCGGCTGACCGCCCGGTAATGCGCCGCCCGCGCAGCCTGTCCCCGCAAGAGGCGGAGCTGTGGGCGCGCGTTGCCGGCACGGTAAAACCGCTGGGCGGCAAGCGCGGGGTGACCGCGTTCAAGGCCCATGTCGCGGCCGATCCGGTCGAGGGTGCGCCCATCCCGCTTGCCGCCCCCCGGATCAAGGGACGCGTGCCCGCGCCCTTGCCGCCGCCGCCGCCAGCCCCTGCCGGGCCGCGCGCTCTGGACCGGCACGGGCTCGATGCCTCGTGGGAAAAGAAGCTGGCGCGGGCCGGGCTGGCGCCGGATTTCACGCTCGACCTGCATGGCCATGGGCTTGATGCGGCCCATGCCCGGCTGGACCACGGGCTGGCCCAGGCGGCCGGCATGGGCGCGCGGGTGGTGCTGGTGATCACCGGCCTGCCGCGCCCGACCGAGGCCGCCGACCGCGGCGAGCGGCGCGGCGCGATCCGGGCCAAGGTGCTCGACTGGCTGGCCGCCGGACCCCACGCCGGGCGGATCGCCGCGGTGCGCGGCGCGCATCGCAAGCATGGCGGGGCCGGCGCGCTTTACGTGATCCTGCGCCGCCCGCGCTGAACCTGCCTACCTGCGCCATAAAAAAACGCCCCCGCGCCAAGGGCGCGAGGGCGTAGTGGGAGTGGTCGGTTGATGGGTTAGAAGTTGATCGAGCCGGTCACGAACACCTGCCGCGGATTGCCGTAGAAGGTGGTCAGAACGCCTTCGCGGCCGAGCGCAGGGGTCAGCGGGCTGACCAGGGCGCCGGTCGTGGCATTGGCGGCCATGAAGGTGTAGCCCGAGGTCTTGTAGCGCTTGTCGGTCAGGTTCTTGCCATAGATGCCCAGCGACCAGGCGTTGTTCGGCGCATGGAACACGATGCTGGCATCGTAGAGCTGGTAGGCGGCCTGATCGAGATAGGGGTTGGGAACCTCGAACTGATAGGTCTTGCTCTTGAACGACATCCCGGCGCCCAGGCTCAGGCTGCCGTCGTTGAACGGCATGGTCCAGTCGACGCTGGCGCTGCCCGACCACGCCGGGGTGTTCTGGACCTTGCGGTACTGGGCCACGTCGGTCGGCACGCCGCCGATGTTGGTCACATACTTGGTGAACTTGGCATCGATGTAGCCGACCGAACCCGACAGGGTCAGCTTGCCGGCATCGCTATCGACCAGCTTGGCGCGGGTTTCGAATTCGAAGCCCTGCATGCGCGCCTTGCCGGCGTTCGACACCACGCCGCAGAAGGTGGCGACGCCGCCCACGCTGCACGCGACCGAGCCGGGGATCTGGACGTTGGTATAGTCCATGTAGAACGCGGCGGCGGCAACATAGAGCCGGCGGTCAAGCAGGTTGGCCTTGTAGCCCACTTCGTAGCTGTCGACCTTTTCGGGGCGGAAGCTGAGGAACGCGGCCACTTCGGCGTCCGACTTGACCCCGTCGTTGTTGAGATCGACGGCGTTGGCGCCAACCCCGCGCGGATCGAACCCGCCGCCCTTGAAGCCCTGCGAGTACGAGGCGTAGAGGGTGGTTTCGCTGGCCGGCTTGAAGGTCAGGGTTGCCTTGGGGGTGAACTTGTTGAAGCTGCTCTTGCCGCGGAAGTTGGTCTGGGCTGCGCCAAAGGCGGTGCCAAGGCCGCCAAACACGGTGGAGCCGCCGCCCAGGTAGTTCTGGCGCAGGATATAGCCGCTGCGTTCATCCCAGGTGTAGCGCCCGCCCAGCGAGATGCTGAACTGATCGGTCAGGTCATAGGTGAAATCGGCGAAACCGGCGAGGGTTTCGGTGCCGATGTCGGCATTGGTATAGGCCGCAAAGCCCGGGATCGTGGTGTAGAGCCGGGATTCGAACTGGGTCAGCGCCGTGGCGCTGAGGTAGTAGAGCCCGACCAGCCCGTTGAGCTTGCCGGTGCTGACCAGCGCCTGCATTTCCTGGCTGAACTGGCGGTTGCGGTAGATCCCCGGCACGTCGAGGTCGGCTGCGGCCAGCGCGTCGAAATCGATCGGCGTGGTCGAATCGTCCTTGCGATAGGCCGAGATCGAGCGAACGGTCAGCCAGTCGGCCGGATTGCCTTCGACGAACAGCGAGACGCCCCACGACTTCACGTCCTGCTTGGGCGTGGAAAGGCTGCCCAGCGTGTCATAGACGTTGTCCAGCACCGGCGTGCCCGACTGCAGGCCGGGGATCAGGCGGTGGCCGTTGCGCGGGTCCGACTTGTCGTGGGTGACATCGCCGGCGAGCCGCACGAAGATGCCTTCGCCGTGGACTTCAACCGTGCCGCGGCCCGCCCAGACGTTCTTGTCATAGTTGTCGAGCCCGGTGCTGAGATTGGTGCCGAAGCCATCGCGCGTCAGCCGCGCGACCGCCGCGCCAAGGCGGACCGTGCCATCGCCCAGCGGGGTGCTGCCGGTGACCACGCCATCGGCCTGGTGATAGGTGCCGAAGGTGCCGCGCAGGTTGAGGTGGGCTTCATCGTCGAGCCGCTTGGTCACGTACTTGACCGCGCCGCCAACGGTGTTGCGGCCATAAAGCGTGCCCTGGGGGCCGCGCAGGACTTCGATGCGCTGGACGTCATAGATGTCGAGCACGGCGGCCTGCGGGCGATTGAGGTACACGTCGTCGAGATAGATCCCGACGCCCTGTTCGAACCCGGCAACCGGATCCTGCTGGCCCACGCCGCGGATGAAGGCGGTGAGGGTGGAATTGGTGGCGCGGCTGGCTTCGAGCGTCACGTTGGGAACGGTTTCGGCCAGGGCGGTGATGTCGAGCGCGCCCTTGTCGGACAGCTGGTCGCCGGTCAGCGCGGTGATCGCGATCGGCACATCGACCAGGCTTTCCTCGCGGCGGCGCGCGGTGACGACAATGGCGCCTTCATCGTTGCTGGCGGCGGCGTCGGCCGTCTGGGCATAGGCGGGCATGGCATAGAGGCCGGCAAGCGCGCTGGCGACCAGCGAGGCACGGCAAAGCAGGGTATGAGCAGGCATCGGAATCCTCCCTTGAACCTGGGGCCCACGCGTGGCGGCGGACCATCCGAATGCTGCCTTTATAGAAGTTGAATCAACTTTCAACTTTGTTATGCTTGCGCGAAGGGGCCGAAGCGGGAAAAGGGTGGCAATCGTGGCAAGGTTGCAACACACCCGGCCGCCACGGCCTTTGGCGGGTCGCCAGGGAGAGGATGTGGGAATGGATGGAGCGCAATCGGGCGCAGCCGGGGGCAAGGCCCGGAGCAGCGGCGGTGCCGGGAAGGCGCACCGCGTCCCGCGCACCGAACGCGGGCGGCGCACCCAGCGCGCGATCCTCGATGCGGCCGCCGCCGAATTTGGCGAAAAGGGCTTTCATGAAAGCTCGATCGTTTCGATCACGATCCGGGCCGGCGTCGCGCTGGGCAGCTTCTACACCTATTTCGAAAGCAAGGAGACGCTGTTCAAGGCGCTGGTCCAGGACATGAGCGAGCGGGTGCGCGATCATGTTGCGCCGGTGCTGGCCGAACAGCCGCGCCGCGGGATCGCCGCGGAAGGCGCCGCGCTTGAAGCGTTCCTCAACTTTGCGCGCGGACACAAGGAAATCTACCGGATCATCGACGAAGCTGAATTCGTCGCCCCGGAAAGCTGGCGGGCGCACTATCTCAACACCGCCGCCCGCATTCTCGAACGTTTGCAAGCGGCCCGCGCGAAGGGCGAACTGGGGGTCGATCCCGATGAGGTCCACGCCTGGGCGATCATGGGGATGAACGTGTTCCTGGGGCTGCGGTTCGGGGTGATGGATGGCGATGCCGACCTGGCGGGCGTGGCGGCCAAGGCCAACGCGCTCCTGCAGGATGGGCTGGGCTAGACGCGCAATCCGCCCATGACTCCGCCCGCAAGCTCGGCTAAGGGCGGCCCCCATGTCCAATCGCCGCACCTTTGCCATCATTTCGCACCCCGACGCGGGTAAGACCACGCTGACCGAAAAGCTTCTGCTGCAGGGCGGGGCGATCCACCTTGCGGGGGAAGTCAAGGCGCGCGGCGCTGCGCGGCGCGCGCGGTCTGACTGGATGAAGATCGAGCAGCAGCGCGGGATTTCGGTCACCTCCTCGGTGATGACCTTCGAGAAAGACGGGATTACCTTCAACCTGCTCGACACTCCGGGCCACGAGGACTTTTCCGAAGACACCTATCGCACGCTGACGGCGGTCGATTCGGCGATCATGGTGATTGACGCCGCCAAGGGGATCGAGCCGCAGACCCGCAAGCTGTTCGAGGTCTGCCGGTTGCGTTCGGTGCCGATCATCACCTTCGTCAACAAGGTCGATCGCGAAGGCCGCTCGGTGTTTGAGACGCTGGACGAGGTGGCCGATGCGTTGGCGCTTGATGTCGTGCCGATGGCCTGGCCGATCGGGATGGGCGGTGAGTTCCAGGGCGTGCTCGACTTTGCCACCAATACGATCAGCCGCCCCGAAGGCCCGAGCCGCGAATTCCTGGGCCAGCGCGACGCGGTAGCCGAAGGCGCGATCCCGGCGGACATTGCCGAGGAAATCGAACTGGCCCAGGCCGGTTACGGCGAATTCGATGTCGAGGCCTATGCCCAGGGCGACATGACCCCGGTCTATTTCGGTTCGGCGCTCAAGAATTTCGGCGTGAGCGAATTGATCGACGCGATCGCCCGCTATGCCCCGCCACCGCGGCCCCAGGCGTTTCAGGATGCCGCCGGCGAGAGCGGTACGATCGAGCCGACCAACAAGGAAGTCACCGGCTTCATCTTCAAGGTCCAGGCCAACATGGACCCGCAGCACCGCGATCGCATCGCGTTCATGCGGATGGTTTCAGGCACCTTCAAGCGCGGCATGAAACTGACCCCGTCGGCGCTGGGCAAACCGGTGGCGATCCATTCGCCGATCCTGTTCTTTGCCCAGGACCGCG
>JAYSCF010000066.1:0-9480 GCA_041915005.1 Novosphingobium sp. | reverse complement strand
AACATGAGCTACGAATTCCGCACCCCGCTGACCTCGATCGGCGGCTTTGCTGAATTGCTCCAGGCGGGGCTGGGGGGCGATCTTTCGGCTCAGGGCCAGGACTATGTCGGCGCGATCCTGTCCTCGGTCGAACGGCTGGGCGAACAGATCGAATCGGTGCTCGACCTGTCGCAGAGCGAAGCCGGGATGCTGCCGCTGGCGCACGAGGAGATCGACCTGCTGCCCTTCGTGACCAAGCTCATCGAAGATCGCGCCGGCCGGATCCGTGACAATGATCTCAACCTCGATCTGCGCGGCGACAAGGGCGCCGGGCGGATCATGGGGGATCGCCGCCGGCTTGGCCGGGCGCTGGGCCATCTGATCGACAACGCGATTTCGGCCACCCCGCGCGGCGGGCGCATCCTGATCGAACTGGGCGCGCACAAGGGGCGGGCGCGGATGGTGATTTCGGACAATGGCCCGGGGATGGATCCCACCACGCTGGCCCGCGCGCTCGAAGGGATCAAGCTCAGCGCCGATGGCAAGTCGATCGAGCGCCGCCAGGGGCTCGGCCTGCCGCTTGCGCGCCAACTGATCGAAGCCCACGGCGGCGCGATCGAACTGCTGTCGCAGCCGGGGCAGGGCACCACCGCGATCGTCGAACTGCCGTGAAGCTCGCCTTGCCCGATCTGGCCGCGATGCAGGCCTTTGGAGGCCAGATCGCAGCGGCCTTGCGCGCGGGCGATGTCGTTGCCCTGTCGGGCGGGCTTGGGGCCGGCAAGACCACGCTGGCCCGCGCCATCATCGCCGGTCTCGGGCATCTGGGCGAAGTGCCTTCACCCAGCTTCGCGATCATTGAAACCTACGATCCCCCCACCGTGCGCCTGCCGCTAGTCCATGCCGATTTCTACCGGCTTGAAACCCCGCAGGAGGCCGAAGAACTGGGGCTTGACGATTACCGCGCCGGGGCCGTGCTGCTGGCCGAATGGCCCGATCACGCCGGCGGTTTCGCGCATGAACCGGCCTGCCTCTCGATCGAGCTTGAACCTGCGGACAGCGGGCGGATCGCCATTGTCGAATACGGCCCGGATTGGCTAGGGCGGGAACCTGTATGAGCGACAATCTTCCCGACGGCCTCGACGCCTTCCTCGCCAGCGCCGGATGGGACGGCGCCGTTATCGAACCTTTGGCGGGGGACGCCTCGTTCCGCCGCTATTTCCGCATCCGCCGCGGCGATGCGACCGCGATGCTGATGGACGCGCCGCCGCCCAACGAAGACCCCGCGCCGTTCCTGCGGGCGGCCAAATGGCTGGACGCCAACGGCCTGCGTGCGCCGGGAATCCTGGCCGAAGATGCCGCGCGCGGGCTCGTCCTGCTGGAAGATTTCGGCGAAGTGCGGGTGCGCGAATATCTCGATCAGTGGCCGCAGGATGAATCCGCGGTCTATCAGGGCGCGGTCGATGCGCTGGTTGACCTGCACCGCCTGCCGGCAGGGCCGTTTCTGGACTATTCGCTGGCTGAATACCTGCGCGAGGCCAAGCTGCTGATCGAATGGTATTGCCCCGCGCGCGGGCTGGCGGTTGACGGCGCGGGTTACGCCGCCGCGTGGGAGGCTGTCCTGGCCGACATGCTGCCGCGCCAGCGCCCGGGCGTGACCGTGCTGCGCGACTATCACGCCGAAAACCTGATGCTGCTGGGCTCGCTGCATACGCAGGGCCTGCTCGATTTCCAGGACGCGCTGGTCGGCCATCCGGCCTATGACCTGGTTTCGTTGTTGCAGGACGCGCGCCGCAACGTGTCCGAGGAACTCGAGGCCGAGATGTTCGATTACTACGTCGCGAAAGCCGGCGTGGGCGATGATTTCCTGGCTGACTATGCCCGCCTTGGGGCGCAGCGCAACGCCAAGATCGTGGGCATTTTCGTGCGGCTGTGGAAGCGCGACGGCAAGCCGCGCTATCTCGACTATATCCCGCGGGTCTGGGCCGCGCTTGAACGCGATCTGGCGCATCCGGCGCTGGGTCCGGTCAAGGACTGGTTCGATGCCAACATTCCCGCCGACCTGCGCGAAGCGGGCGGGGGTGCGTTCAACCCATGAGCGACGCCGCGTCCGTCAGCGATACCGCGCCCGTCAGCGATACCGCGATGGTCATGGCCGCGGGGCTTGGCACGCGGATGCTGCCGCTGACCAAGGATCGCCCCAAGCCGCTGGTGCAGGTGGGCGGCAAGGCGCTCATCGACTACATGATCGAGCATCTTGCCGATGCCGGGATCGAACGCGCGGTGGTCAACGTCCACTATCTGCCCGATCAGATCGAGGCCTATCTTGCCGGGCGCGACCATCCCCGCTGCGTGTTCTCCGACGAGCGCGAGGTGCTGCTCGAAACCGGGGGCGGGATGGTCAAGGCGGCGCGGGCCGGGCAGCTGCCCGATCCGTTCTTCTGCGTGAACAGCGACAACATCTGGATCGACGGCCCGCGCAACACCTTGCGCGACCTGTCCGATGCCTGGGATGCGACGCGGATGGACGCGTTGCTGCTGGTCGTGCCCAAGGAGCGGGCGTTCCAGCATCGCGGCAAGGGCGATTTTCACCTTGAGCCCGATGGCCGCCTGCGCCGCCGCGGGCAGGGCGAGGACAGCGCGCCCTATATCTTCATCGGCGCGCAGATCGCCGCGCACCGGCTGTTGCGCGATGCCCCCGATGGCCCGTTTTCAACCAACGTGCTGTGGGACCGCGCGATTGCCGAGGGCCGGCTGTTCGGCGTGATCCATCAGGGCGAATGGTTCGACATGGGCACGCCCGAGGCAATCCCGCCGGCCGAGGCGCATCTCGCCGCCTTGCATTCCGGTGGCTGAGCGGCCCGGCCCCAAGGTCTATTCGATTGCCGCGCACCGCGGGTTTGCCGATGCGCTCGTCGCCGGGCTGATCCCGCGATACGGGGACAAGGAGCTTGGCCTTGCGCGGCTGACCCTGCTGCTGCCCAGCCAGCGCGCGGTGCGGATCGTGACCGAGGCGTTCATCCGCCTGTCGGGCGGCGGGATGCTGCTGCCGCGCATGGCGGTGGTTGGCGATCTTGATCTTGATGAAGTGCTGGGGCCGCTGCTCGATCCGCTGGGCACCGGCGCAGACGTGCCGCCGGCGGCCGATCCCACGCGCCGCTGGCTGCGGCTTGCCGACCTGCTGCGCGAGGAAATGGGCAAGGATGCGCCCAAGGCCCCCGGTTTGCTGCGCCTGGCCTTCGATGCCGGACGGACGATGGACCGGCTGGGCGTTGAAGGAATCGAACTGGGCGATCTGCTGACCGAGCGGGTGGCCGGGATCGTGGGCGATCTGGCTGATCATTGGCGCAATTCAACCCGGCTGTTCGCGCGGGTTCAGGCCCGCTGGTTGATCGATCTGGCCGAACGCGGCGAAGTCGATCCGCCCGAGCGCCGCAATCTGCTGTTCGATCATGCTGCCCGGCGCTGGCGCGAAAGCCCGCCCGCCCATCCGGTGATTGCCGCCGGGGTGACCAGCGCCTCGCCCGCGCTGGCCCGTTTGCTGCGCACCATCGCCGACCTGCCGCAGGGTGCGGTGGTCTTGCCCGATCTCGATCTCTCGCTGGGCGAGGATGTGTGGGGGCTGCTTGGCCGTGCAGGCGCGCCTTCGGACGAGGGCGAGGCTCCCTTGGGCGAGCGCGACGCGCTGACCCATCCGCAATACCACCTCAAGCTGCTGCTGCACCGGATGGGCGTGGCGCGCAGCGAGGTGGAGCCGTGGCACCGCGCGGGCCTGGCCGCGGCGCCGTCCGAACGCAGCCATGCGATTTCGAACCTGTTCCTGCCGGCCGCGGCCAGCGCCAGTTGGGTTGATCTGCCCGCCGGGCAACGCCGTCTGGCCGGCGTGCGGCTGATGGAAACGGCCCACCCGGGCGAAGAGGCACAGGCGATCGCGATCCTGGTGCGCCAGGCACTGGAACAACCCGAACGCCGGGTGGCGGTGATCACGCCCGATCGCGGGCTGGCGGGCCGGGTGGTGGCGCACTTGCGCCGCTGGGGGATTGCGGCCGACGATACCGCCGGGCGGCCGCTGCCGCAGACCACTGCCGGGCGGTTGTTCCTGCAACTGGCCGAAGTCGTCGCACAAGCGGCCGCGCCGGTGGCGCTGCTGGCGCTGTTGCAGCACCCGTGGGTGCGGGCCGGCGAAGGCCGCGCGGCCTGGCTTGAGCAGACCCGCGCGCTTGATCTGGCGCTGCGCGGGCCGCGCCCGGCCCCGGGGCTGGCGCCGCTGCAAGCCGCGATAGCCAAGCTGGCGCGGCGCGGGGATGCGGAAGGCCTGCACGCATGGTGGGCCGAACTGGAAGGCTTGCTGACCCCCTTGCTCGATTGGGGGCAGGGCTTGCCGCTGGGCGCGGCGCTCGATCGTCTGGCGATTGCGGGCGAGGCCTTGTGCGGGGCGGCGCTGTGGGGGCAGGCCGATGGCCGCGCGCTGGCCGCCTTTGTCGAGGATCTGCGCAGCGCAGCCGGCGAACAGGCGCTGGTGATCGCGCCCGCCGATCTGCCCGCGGTGCTGCGCGATGCGATGGATCGGGTGGCGGTGCGCCCCCCCTGGGGCGGGCACCCGCGCGTGGCGATCTATGGCTTGCTTGAAGCGCGGATGAGCCGGGCCGATCTGGTGATCTGCGGCGGGCTGGCAGAAGGGGTGTGGCCGGGCCGCCCCAGTCCTGAACCGCTGTTGCCGCCGGCGGTGCTGCGCGCACTGGGCGTGCCGGGGGCGGAATTCCGCATCGGACTGGCGGCGCATGACCTTGCCGGTGCGCTGGGCGCCCCCGAAGTGGTGCTCAGCTGGGCGCAGCGCGATGAAGGCGCGCCGGTGATCCCGAGCCGCTTTGTCCTCAGGGTCGAAGCCATGCTGGGCGAACTCGCCAAGGATCACCGCGAGCTTGAGGCCGTGCGTCTGGCCCGGGCGATCGAGCAGGCCGCGCGCGTGCCGCCGCATCCGCGCCCCGCGCCCGATCCCACGCCCGAGCAGCGCGACGTGCCGCTGGCCGTCACCGCGATCGACCGGCTGCGCGGCGATCCCTATCAGTTCTATGCCTCGGCGATCCTGCGGCTGAGGCGGCTTGATGCGCTCGATGCCGAGCCGACCGCCGCCTGGAAGGGCACCGTCGTCCACAGGGTGCTGGAGCGCTGGCACGATCAGGGTGAAGGGGCGGGGCTGCTGCTGGCCCTGGCAGCGGAGGAACTGGCCGCGATGCGGGCCCATCCGCTGGTGCGCAGCCTGTGGTGGCCGCGCCTTGCCCGCGGGCTGGAATGGATCGATGCCCAGGTTGCCGTGCAGCGCGCCGCAGGGCGCATGGTGCTGGATAGCGAAGCCGATGGGGCGATGACCTTTGCCGGGGTCAAGGTGTTTGGCCGGGCCGACCGGATCGATCGCGATGCCGAAGGCTGCCTGGCGATCGTGGATTACAAGACCGGGCAGCCGCCCACCGGCAAGATGGTGGAAGAAGGCTTTGCGCTGCAGTTGGGGGTAATCGGGCTGATCGCTGAAGCGGGCGGTTTTGCTGGCATCTCGGGCACGGCGGAGCGGTTTGAATACTGGTCGCTGGGTAAGGCCAAGGGCAGCGAAACCGGGTTTGGCTATTGCGAGGAGCCGATCCTTGAAGGACGCAAGAAGAGCGGTCTCCCGCGCGACCAGTTCCTGGACCGGATCGGCGCGTTCCTGGGCGATGCGATCGGGCGCTGGATCAAGGGGCGTGAACCCTTCACCGCACGGCTCAACCCCGATCTGGGCGGCTTCAACGATTACGATCAGTTGATGCGGCTCGACGAATGGCAAGCGCGCGGGGGCGGGGAATGAGCGACAAGCGGCTCTTTACGCTGACCGCAGAGCAGCAGCCCGCGGTCGATCCGGGCGAGGTTGTCTGGCTGTCCGCCTCGGCGGGGACCGGCAAGACCCAGGTGCTGTCGGCGCGTGTGCTGCGGCTGTTGCTGCAGGACGATGTCAGCCCCGAACAGGTCTTGTGCCTGACCTTTACCAAGGCCGGGGCTACCGAAATGGCCGCGCGCATCAACGAAGTGCTGGCCCGCTGGGTTCGGGCCAAGCCCGATGCCCTGGCCGCAGACTTGCGCGCAATCGGGGCAGATTTCGGCCCGGCGGCGCAGGCGCGGGCACGCACCCTGTTTGCCGCCGTGCTCGATTGCCCCGGAGGCGGGTTGCGGATCGACACCATCCACGCCTTTGCCCAGTGGCTGCTCGCCGCGTTCCCGCACGAAGCCGGGCTGATCCCCGGCGCCAAGGCCATGGAGGACCGCGACCGCGACCTGTTGCTGCGCGAAGTCCTGGCGGACCTGCTGGTTGATGCGGAAACCGGCAACGATGCGGCCACGCTGGCAGCGCTCGAGGAACTGTCGGTGCGGCTTGGTCCCGATGCGGTCGAAGGCTATCTGCTGCGCTGCGCCGATGCGCGCGAAGCCTGGCATGGCCCCAGTGCGTGGCAGCCGCCGATGTTGCCGCGGGTCAAGCAGCTGATCGGCCTGCCCGCCGATGCCGACGAAAGCGGATTGGCGCAGCTGTGCGATGATGATCACTTCGCGATCGACGCGCTGCAATGCTGCCTTGCGGCCTATTCGCAGTGGAACGGCAAGAAGGGGCAGGCGGGCCGAGTGATCATCGCGGACTGGCTGTCGGCCGGCCCTGCCGAACGACTGGCCCGGATCGATGAACTGCACGCGGTGCTGTTTACCCAGAAGGACACGGTGCGTGATGTGGCCTCGCTCGAAAAGTTCGAGGGGCATTTCGCCAGTGCGAGCGAAGCGGTGCTGGCCGCATCCTTGGCGCTGCGGACCCGGCGCGCGCTGCTTGAACTCGCCACCTTCCTGGCCCCGACGCTGGAATTGGGGCGCAAGTTCGCCCTGGCCTGGGACGAGGCCAAGGCCCGGGCCGGGTTCATCGATTTCGACGATCAGATCCGCCGCGCCGCAGGGCTGCTGACCTCGGCGGGGATGGCGGACTGGATCCGCTACAAGCTGGACCGCCGCGTTGATCACGTGCTGGTCGACGAGGCACCGGATACCAACGCCGCCCAGTGGCAGATCATCGATGCGCTGACCGGCGAATTTTTCGCGGGCGAGGGCGCCCACGGCGACAAGCTGCGCACGCTGTTCGTGGTGGGGGATTACAAGCAGGCGATTTTCCGGTTCCAGGGCACGAGCCCTGAAAACTTCGAGGCCGCGCGCCAGCGGGTGCGCGCCAAGATGCGCGGGGTGGTCGACAATGTCTATCAACTGCGCGGCGGGGGCGATGCCCGCAGCCTGCAGGAACTGGGGCTGGGCACCAGCTTCCGCACCGCCAATGCCATTCTCGACTTTGTCGATCAGGCGATTGCGCGGATCGGACACGCACAGTTTGGCCTGGCCGATCCCCCGGCTGACCATATCGGCGAAGACCGGCCCGGCCACGTCACGATCTGGCGCGCCGTGGGCGATCAGATCGAGCTGTCAGACGAGGACCAGCCCGAAGGCGAGGGTGAGGGTGAGGAAGGCTGGCTTTCGCGCTCGGATCGCCAGTTGGCGGACCGGATCGCCCGCCAGGTCCGCGCTTGGATGGACGACGGCTACCTGCTGGTCAAAGGCGCTGAACGGCGCGCCCGCCCGGGTGACGTCATGGTGCTGGTGCGCAAGCGCAAGGAACTGGCCGGCCTGATCGTTGCCCGGCTGCACGCGGCTGGCGTGCCGGTGGCAGGGGTGGACCGCCTGCGGCTTGCCGCGCCGCTGGCCGTGCGCGATTTGATGGCCGCGCTGCGCTTTGCCGCGCAGCCGCTGGATGATCTCAACCTGGCGTGCCTGCTGGTTTCGCCGCTGATTGGTTGGTCGCAGGACGATCTGCTCAAATTCGGCTACCGGCCCAAGGGGCTGGCCCTGTGGGAGCATCTGCGGCGCAGCCGGGGCGGCGCGATCGATGCGGCGATGGGGCAATTGCTCGATCTGCTGCGCCAGGCGGATTACGAACCGCCCCAGGCGCTGTTGCACTGGTTGCTGATCGGGCCTTGGGCCGGGCGGCGCAAGCTGGTTGCGCGGCTTGGCGGCGAGGCCAACGATCCGATCGATGAACTGCTCAACGCCGCCAGCGCCTATGCCGCCAACGAGGTGCCGAGCCTGCAGGGCTTCATCCGCTGGTTCGACGCGGGCGAGGGCGAACTGAAGCGCGAAGCCGGGCAGGCGCGCAACGAAGTGCGGGTGATGACCGTTCATGGCTCGAAGGGGCTGCAGGCGCCGATCGTGATCCTGGCCGACGCGGCCGACAATCCCGACCGTTCACGCGTCAGTCCGCTGAATTTGCCCGATCCGGCCGAGCCTGGCCGCCAAATCCCGCTGCCGGCGCTGCCTGCAGCGGCAAAGGCCGGGCGGATTGCCGAGGCCGAAGCCGCAGCCAAGGCCGCCGAGCGCGAGGAGCACTGGCGATTGCTCTATGTGGCCATGACCCGCGCGGAAGAGGCGCTGTTCGTGGCCGGGGCGCTGGGTGGGCGGGACAAGACCCCCGCGCCCGATAGCTGGTATGCGCGGCTCGCCGGCCTGTTCCAGGATGAGGAATGGACCGCAGACCCGCTGTGGGGTGCGCGGCTTGAACATGGCGAGCTGCCGGGCCAGGCCCCTGTGGCGGGCGGTGGGGGCGCTGCCGAACTGCCGCTGTTGCCGCCGTGGCTTGATGCACCGGCTCCGGCCGAGCCGCGCCCGCCGCGCCCGCTGGCACCGTCGAGCGCGGGTGAGGACATTGCCGCCGATCCGCCCTATCCGCCCGGAGCCGGCGCTGCGGCGGCGCGGCGCGGGGTCTTGATGCACCGATTGCTGGAGCGGTTGCCCGATGTGGCCGCAAGTGAGCGCATTGCCGCCGCCCAGGCCTGGCTGGCCCGTTCGGCCAGCGACCTTTCCGCGCCGGCCCGGGCCGAGATGGCAGCGTCGGCGGTGGCGGTTCTGGCGGGGGCGGACTGGGCCGAACTGTTCTCCGCTGCGGCGCTGGCGGAAGTGCCGATCGCGGCGACCGTCGGCGGGCAGGTCATCGCGGGCACGATCGACCGCCTGCTGATCGAGGATGAACGGATCCTGGTGGTCGATTTCAAGACCGCGCGGCGTCCACCGGCCAGTCTTGATGAAGTGCCGGTGGCGATCCTGCGGCAGATGGCGGCCTATGCCGCGGCGCTTGAGGCGGCCTATCCCGGTCGGCGGATCGAGGCGGCGCTGCTCTATACCCAGGTGCCGATGCTGCTGGCGATCCCGCCCGCGTTGATCGCTATCCACAAGGCTGCGCTGGCGGCCGACAACCAGACATTGACCGGCGCGCAGGAATCCTTTTGACCCGCGCCAATTGCCAAGCCGCGTTCCGTGCCTAGATTGGCATCAAACAGATCAAGGAGATTCCCGATGGCTACCAAGGCCGTGACCGATGCCAGCTTTGCTGCCGATGTGCTCGCTTCCGACAAGCCCGTGCTGGTCGATTTCTGGGCCGACTGGTGCGGCCCGTGCAAG
>JAYSCF010000065.1:0-9489 GCA_041915005.1 Novosphingobium sp. | reverse complement strand
CCGCGCTGATGGTCGCGCCCTATTACAACCGCCCCAGCCAGGCCGGGCTGCTGGCGCACTTCAGCTATCTGGCCGAGCAGGTCGACCTGCCGATCGTGCTCTACAACGTGCCGGGCCGCACCGTGACCGACATCAAGCCGGAAACCACCATCGAACTCGCGCGGCGCTATCCCGAACGGATCGTCGGGATCAAGGACGCCAGCGGCGACATGACCCGAATCACCGCGCACCGCATGGCGCTGGGCACCGCCTTCGATCAGATCTGCGGCAACGATGACATGGCGCTGGCCTATAACGCCGGGGGCGGGGTGGGCTGCATTTCGGTAACGGCCAACGTTGCCCCGCGCCTCTGCGCCGAATTCCAGGCGGCGAGCCTCGCCGGCGACATGGTCCGCGCCCACGAACTCAACGAGCGACTGTTCCCGCTGCACCAGTCGTTGTTCACCGATGCTTCGCCCGGGCCGGTCAAATATGCGCTTAGCCGAGTGCTGGGCTGGATCGGTGAGGAAGTACGCTTGCCGCTGGTGCCTTGCAGTGCCGATGCACGCCGCGCGGTCGATGCGGGGCTGGAGCACGCCAGATTGGTGTAAGATCGGCGGCAGGGGCATTTCCTTTTGCTCCGCCGCACCCTACATCGGCCCGCATCATGGCTCGCCCCACTCACGCCCAGTTCGACAAGAAGAAGGTCGTCGCGGAAAATCGCCGCGCGCGCTTCGACTATCATATCGAGGACACGACCGAAGCCGGGATCGCGCTGACCGGAACAGAGGTGAAGAGCCTGCGGTTCGGCGAAGGCTCGATCGCGGAGGCCTATGCCGAGGTCAAGAACGGCGAGGTCTGGCTGATCAATTCGAACGTCCCCGAATTCAGCCACGGCAACCGCTTCAACCACGTGCCCAAGCGGCCCCGCAAACTGCTGCTGCATGAACGCGAAATCGCCCGCTTCACCGGCGCGGTCGAGCGCAAGGGCATGACCCTGGTGCCGCTGTCGATCTATTTCAACGGGCGCGGCCGGGCCAAGGTTGAACTGGCCCTGGCCAAGGGCAAGAACGTTGCCGACAAGCGCGCGACCATCAAGGATCGCGACTGGAAGCGCGATCAGGCGCGGATCATGCGGGAACACAAATGAGCAGTTTCAAGTCCCGCACCCTGAAGTGGCTCAAGGGCCATGTCCCGACCCGCGAGCAGCTTGAACAAAACCGCTTCGTGCGGCCGTTCGCGCACCGCGTGCTGCGTTCGGATCTGTGGCGCTTCAATCGCCGTTCGGTGCCGCGCGGGATTGCGCTGGGCCTGTTCGTGGGGATCATGATCCCCTTCGCGCACAGCGCCGTTGCCGCGCTGACCGCGATGTTCGTACGCGCCAACGTGCCGATCGCCATCGTTTCGACCTGGACCAGCAACCCGGCCACCTGGGTGCTGATCTTCCCGTCAGCCTACAAGATCGGTCAGGCTTTGCTGCGGCTGGATGCGATGACCGGCGTCGCCCCGCTAAGCGAGACGATGCAGCAGACCGAAACCGACCGCCTGCTGGAAAAACTGACCGGGGCAGGGCTGGAAACCGCCTTTGGCCTGTTCGTGATCGCCACGGTGCTGTCGGCGATCGGCTATCTGGTGACCAGCTTTGGCTGGCGCTGGTGGATCGGGCGCAAGCGGGCGCAGCGCCTGGCCGAGGCCCGGCTGCGGGAACCGGCCGGATGAAGATTGCACGCACGCTCCCTGCTGACCGGATCGTGCTGGGCGGAGCGCTGCTGGTCAGCCTCGCAGTGGTCTGGATCGCAACCGGGCAGGTGATCGCCGTGGCCGGGTTTGTGGCGGGATTGCTGGCGCTGGGCGCGATCGTCTGGGCGATCAGCCGTGGCCGCGCCGAGCCGCGCCAGGTGGAGTTCGCCAATCCCGACTGGTCAGTGACGGTCGCTGCGATCGATCGCAGCGATAGCGCTGTTGCCATTACCGACCGCGCAGGCCGGCTGGTTTGCGCCAATCCTCGATATGAAGAATGGTTCGGGGTGGGCCACGCCCCGCCGCGCTTGCCGGTCGACAATGCCTCGCTTGAACGGCTTGGCCGCGCCGCGCGCGCGGGCTGGCGCGAAGGTTCGGGCAGTGCAGACCTCGTCGAAGGCCTTGGGGCACGCTGGAAAGCGCGCGCGCTGCGTGCTGGACGGGGCGAGGATTATCTCGTCTGGACGCTGACCCCGCTGTCCCCGCCCGATCCGGTGGCCGAACTGGTGCCGCATCTTGATGGCAAACTGGGCCGGGCGCTGGCCCTGGCCGGGATCACCGCGGCGATCGTCGATCCCGATGGCCGGATCCGCGCAACCAGCGCCGGCTTTGCGCTGCGTGCCACCGGCGATGGCGCGGCGCTGCTCACCGGGCAGGATTTCGTGTCCCTGCTGCGCCAGGATGAAAATGGGCGGATCACCTGGGCGCGCGATGGCAAGCGCGGCGCGCCACTGACCATGTTCTTCCTGCCGGTCACCGATCCCGACGCGCCGGCTGCACCCGATTATGATACCACGCCCTCGCTGATGCTGCTGGCCGATCACGGCGTCGGCCTTGGCGGCGGGGCGAGCGAGGCGACGGCGGCTGTCCCGCACCTCGAAGCCTTGCTTGGGCAATTGCCGCTTGGCCTGGCCATGGCCGATCGCGATGGGCGCTTGCTGTTCGCCAACCCGGCTTTCATGCGCGCCGCCGCCCGTGATGGTGAACCCTTGCCGACCTATCCGACCGACCTCGTCGTGCAGGAGGACAAGGGCGCGCTGTCTGATGCGATCCGGCGATTCGCCCAGGGCCCCGTCAGCAGCGGCGATATTGCCGTGCGGCTGCGCAGCCAGCCCGAAGAACCGGTTTCGCTCAGCGTTGCGGGCGTGCGCGGGCTGGGCGATGCGGCGGTGCTGCTTGGGCTGACCGATTCGACCGAGGAAACCCGCCTCAAGCGCCAGGTCGCCCAGGCCACCAAGATGCAGGCCGTGGGCCAGCTCGCGGGCGGGGTGGCGCACGATTTCAACAACGTGCTGGCCGCCATTCTGGGAACCTGCGATCTCATGCTGCTGCGCCACACCCCGGGTGACAGCGACTATGACGATATCCAGCAGATCCGTGCCAATTCGAACCGCGCCGCCAGCCTGACCCGCCAATTGCTGGCCTTCTCGCGCCAGCAGACGCTGCGTCCCGAGGTGCTGCAACTGCCCGATGTGGTCTCAGATGTTTCGCATCTCCTGAAGCGCCTGATCGGCGAGAAGATCCAGCTCGCCGTGACCCATGACCGCGATCTGGGCCCGGTCCGCGCCGATCCGACCCAGCTTGAACAGGTGATCGTCAACCTGGCCGTCAACGCGCGTGATGCGATGCAGGCCCGCGGCGAGGGCGGCGGGCGGCTCACGCTTGCCACGCGCAGCGTCAGCGCCGCCGATGTGCGCGCGATGCGCCATGCGATCATGCCGCAGGTCGATTATACCGTGCTGGTGGTGCAGGATACCGGCACCGGCATCCCGGCCGATCACCTCGGCAAGATCTTCGAGCCGTTCTTTACCACCAAGGAGTTGGGCAAGGGCACCGGGCTCGGGCTTTCGACCGTCTATGGCATCGTCAAACAATCGGGCGGGTTCATCTTTGCCGATAGCGAGCCGGGCAAGGGCACGACCTTCAGCGTCTACCTTCCCGTCCACCATGCCGCGCCGGAGGAGGCAGTTGCCGCGCCGGTACGGGTAGAGCCCGCATCGCACTGGGCCGGGGGTGGGCGGATCCTGCTGGTCGAGGACGAGGATATGGTCCGCGCCGTGGCACAGCGCGCGCTGACCCGTGCGGGCTATACCGTCACCACCGCGGCCGATGGCGATGAGGGGCTGGAACTGGTCGAGGCCGGCGGCGAATTCGATCTGGTCGTCTCTGACGTGGTGATGCCGGTGATGGACGGCCCGACCATGGCCCGCGAAATCCGCAAGCGGCTGCCGATGATGCCGGTGCTGTTCATGTCGGGCTACGCCGAAGAACAACTGCGCAAGGAGATCGATATCGAAGGGGCACAGTTCCTCCCCAAGCCGTTCTCTGTCCAGCAGATCAGCGACAAGGTCGGCGCGGTGCTCGCCGCGCGCGACGCGGGGTAGTTCGTATTTAACGCGTTTTATAGCAATGATTTAAGTTCGCAGAAAAAATTTCGTTCCCCCCTTGTTCCATGAGAACAAACGCGATACACAATGCGCAGTTGACCTGCTGGGTCGGCAGCTTACGCAAGGGGACGAACAATGGGTGCACAGCTCAAGCTGATTCAGGAAGGCAAGGATACCATGGACCGTCAAAAGGCGCTTGAAGCCGCGCTGGCGCAGATCGATCGCGCGTTCGGCAAGGGCAGCGCGATGAAGCTCGGCTCGAAGGAGGCGATGCAGGTTGAAGCCATTTCCACCGGTTCACTGGGGCTGGATATTGCGCTGGGCGTGGGCGGCCTGCCGCGGGGCCGGGTGATCGAAGTTTACGGCCCGGAAAGCTCGGGCAAGACCACGCTGGCGCTGCACGTCATCGCCGAAGCGCAGAAGGCAGGCGGCACTGCGGCCTTCATCGATGCCGAGCATGCGCTCGATCCGGTCTATGCCAAGAAACTCGGCGTCAACATCGATGACCTTATCGTCTCGCAGCCCGATACCGGTGAACAGGCGCTCGAAATCACCGACACGCTGGTGCGCTCCAACGCGATCGACGTGCTGGTGGTGGACTCGGTGGCGGCCCTGGTTCCCCGGGCCGAAATCGAAGGTGAAATGGGCGATAGCCACGTCGGCCTCCAGGCCCGCCTGATGAGCCAGTCCCTGCGCAAGCTGACCGGTTCGATCAGCCGCTCGCGCTGCATGGTGATCTTCATCAACCAGGTCCGCATGAAGATCGGGGTGATGTACGGCAATCCGGAAACCACCACTGGCGGCAACGCGCTCAAGTTCTACGCCTCGGTCCGCCTCGACATCCGTCGCACCGGCCAGATCAAGGACCGCGACGATATCGTCGGCAACACCACCCGGGTGAAGGTGGTCAAGAACAAGGTCGCCCCGCCGTTCAAGCAGGTCGAATTCGACATCATGTATGGCGAAGGGATCTCGAAGATCGGCGAAATTCTCGACCTCGGCGTCAAGGCCGGGATCGTCGAGAAGTCGGGCGCCTGGTTCAGCTACGATTCCATTCGCATCGGCCAAGGCCGTGAAAATGCGAAGACCTACCTCAAGGAAAATCCCGAGCTTTGCGACCGGCTGGAGGCTGCGATCCGCAGCCAGACCGAAGGTCTTGCCGGCGAGATGATGACGGGCCCGGACGCGGACGACGATATCTGATCGCTGAAGAATTCCGGCAAGCGTGGCTGCCCGGCTGCGCCTGTCCGGGGTTGAACGGAAGGATGCCCCAGTCCCCAATACCCTTGGGGCATCCTTCCAAACACCAGGACCGGCGCGGCGTTCCATCTCGGAGCCGCGCCGGTTTCTTGTTGGCAACATGGATGCGGTGCTTGATCGCGCCGGGCCGCCGATCAAGATGCGGCCATGACCCTGCCAGTAATCGACCTCATCGGCCTGCCCAGCGATTGCAACTCGTCGTTCGAACGCGGCCCGGCGCTTGCGCCTGATCTGATCCGCCGCGCGCTGTGGTCGGATCGTGGCAATTCCTCGTGCGAAAACGGGATGGAAGTGGGCGAACACTTCACCCTTGCCGATCGCGGTAACCTGCCGCTGCAGGAATGTGCCGCGGACGATGCCCTGATTACCGAGGCGGTGGGCACCAGCCTGGCATCCGGCGCGATCCCGCTCATCCTGGGCGGTGACCACGCGATGACCCATCCGGTGGTCCGTGCGATGCACGCGCGGCATGGTCCGGTCAGCATCCTCCACTTCGATGCCCATCCCGATCTCTACGCCAATTTCGACGACAATCCGCGCAGCCACGCCTCGCCCTTCGCGCGGATCATGGAGGCCGGGCTGGCCAAGCGGCTGGTGCAGGTTGGGATCCGTACGCTCAACGCGCACTGCCGTGAACAGGCCGCGCGGTTCGGCGTGGAAGTGGTGCCGATGGCCGGATTCGATCCGGCGCTGGTGCCGGTGCTCGAAGGGCCGCTCTACATCAGCATCGATCTTGACGGGATCGATCCGGCCGAAGCGCCCGGGGTTTCGCACCCCGAACCCGGCGGGCTGACCACGCGCGAAGTTCTTGCCGTGCTGCGCCGCCAGACCGCGCCCATCGTCGGGGCCGACATCGTCGAATACAACCCGCGCTTCGACAGCCACGAACGCACCGCGATCCTTGCCGCCAAGCTGCTGCGCGAAGTGGCGGCGCGCGCGGCCGTCAACGCAGGCTAGGCCGCGCTGCGTGCGGCCTGGGCGTTGACGACTTCATCGGCATGGCGGCCCGCCAGTTCGGCGAGGTGGTCAAATTCAGCAGCGAAGCTCGCCAGCCCCTGGCTGAGCGAGCGCAGTTCGGCATCGAGTCCGTTGAGGCCGCTTTCAGGCACCTGCGCCTCAACCCGCTCCCAGCGTTCGCGCTCGGGGTGGGGGGCAAGGCCCAGGATCTGCCCGCGCCGCGCCGACAGGACTGATCCCGCCTTCGATCCGGTGCCGGGCGGGGCATCGACCGTCACCCGCGCCACGGGTTCGAGCAGGTAGGGTGCGGCCAGGGCCAGGGCCTCGCTCATCGCCAGGCGTCCAGCAAGGCGGAAGGCCAGGTCTGAGCTGTCGACCGTGTGGAACGAGCCGTCGCTCAGCGTTACCGCGACATCGACCACGGCAAAGCCCAGCGGCCCGCGTTCCATGGCATCGCGCACCCCGGCCTCGACCGCCGGGATATATTGCCGCGGGATCGCCCCGCCGGTGATCCTGTCTTCGAAGGCAAAGCCGCCGCCGCGCGGCAGCGGGCGGATTTCGATCACGCAATCGCCGTATTGGCCGTGCCCGCCGGACTGCTTCTTGTGCCGGCCGCGCATGGTCACCGGTTTGCGGATCGATTCGCGGTAGGCGATGCTGGGCGGGTGGGCATTGACCGCCACGCCATAGCGCCGCTGAAGCCGGGCGAGCACCACGCCCAAGTGCTCTTCATTGACCCCTTTGAGGACGGTTTCGTGGCTGGCATCATCCTGCAGCCATTCGAGCGCGGGATCCTCTTCGCACAGGCGGTGCAGCGCGGCTGACAGCTTGACGTCATCCTTGCGGTCGCGGGTGGTGATCGCCAGTGCGGCGTTGCGCGGGGGATAGGGCAGGGCGGCTTGCGCGGTGCAGACCGCGCCCTTTGCAGCCAAGACCATGCCCGCGCGTGCGCTTTCCAGCTTGGCAACGGCAACCACGGCCCCGGTTGGGGCCGAGGCCAGTTTTGTGGTCTTTTCTCCCTGCACGGCGAAGAGCGAGCCGGCCCGTTCCGGCACGCCGCCAGCCTGCAATTCATCCCCTTCGTGGAGCGGGCCGCCCAGCGCCCGGCCCAGCGCCAGCCGTCCGATCGCCCCGCCATTGGCGATCTTGAACACGTGGAGCCCGCTGCCCGCATCAAGTCCGATCCGCGCGGCGGCGGCATCAGGGGCGGGGCATTCGTGGCGCAGCAATTTCAGAAGCCTGTGAACCCCGCCACCGCTCAATGCCGAACCCAGCAGCACCGGCACGACCTTGTTCGCGGCAGTATCGGCGGCGAGATCGGCCATCACGCTGGAGGGATCGGGCGTCTCGTCCATCAGCAGGGCTTCCATCAGGCTGTCGTCGAAATCGGCGAGGGTTTCGAGCAAGTGTGTGCGATCAGCCTGCTCAAGGGGCGCAACCTCGGCAGGAATATTGATCCGCTCGCTCTCCTTGCCGGGGCGGTAGCGATAGGCCCGCTCTAGTGCGAGATCGACATAGCCGGTGACCACTTCGCCGCCCTTGCCATCGCTGGTGCGCAGTGGAATCTGCCGCAGGGCCAGCGGTTCGCGGCTAAGCGGCTGAAGGTCTTCGATCAGCGCGTGGACGGTGCCGGCGCGGGCGTGCTCGATCTTGTTGATGAAAATCGCGTGGGGCAGGCCGATCCGGTCAAGCAGCGCCAGCACTGGTTCGGCCAGCATGGCGCGTTCGGGCGCGGGATCGATCACCACCACGGCCATGTCGGCCGATTGCAGCGCGGCCAGGCCATCCGCCGAAAAGCCGGCCCCGCCCGGCACGTCAATGAGGGCAAAGGTATCGCCCAGATAGGCGTAGTGGAACAGGTTGAGTTCGGTCGATCCGCCGCGCACGCGCGCCTCTGCGCTGGCATCGCCCAGGCTGGTTCCGGCTTCGACGCTGCCTTGGCGGGTGATGGTTCCACTGGCGTAAAGCAGGGCTTCGGCCAAGCTGGTCTTGCCGGTGCCGGCCGGACCCAGCAGCGCAATGGCGCGGGTTTGCGGCGCGGCGGCGGCTGGTGTGCCAGATGAAGTGCCATTTCGGGTGCTGCCCATTGTTCGCCTCCTTGATGTGAAGGCGCGCCGGGCGCTGTGTCTTGCACTCGGTCGCGCAAGGACTGTTGCGGATGGTCTGCCTCGGCCGGGTGAGTCGCAAGGGAAATTTGCGCCGCGATTGCTGCTTGCCGCAGGGCGGGGGCAGGCATAGGCTCCGCCCCATGACAACCGGAATGGATTGGCAGGCCCAGGTTGGCCGCACGTGGGCCGAAAGCTACGCGCTGACGGATCGCTCGTTCACCGGCCTGACCCAGCGTCTGGTCGAACGGATCGCCGAACGTGCGGGCTCTGCGGTGCTTGATGTTGGCTGCGGGGCCGGGGAACTGGCCTTGGCGGTGGCGCGGATGCGGCCTGGTGCGCGGGTGATCGGGGTCGATGTTTCGCACGATCTGGTCGAGGCCGCGCGCGCCCGCGCCGGGGATCGCCATCCCGATGTCGAATTCGTGCTGGCTGATGCCGCCAGTTGGAGCCTGCCGGGATTTGCGCCCGATCTGATCGTCTCGCGTCACGGGGTGATGTTCTTCGGCGATCCGGTGGCAGCGTTCGCGCATTTGCGGGCAGAATCGCAAACCGGCGCATCGCTGGTGTTTTCGTGCTTCCGCGCGGCGGCCGACAATCACTGGGCCAGCACGCTGGCGCGGCTGCTCGATCTTCCGCCTTCGGCCGATCCTTATGCTCCCGGTCCCTTCGCCTTTGCCGACCCCGCCCATGTCGAGGCGATTCTTGGAGCGGCAGGTTGGCGCGAGATTGCGTTCGAACCGGTCGACTTTGCCTATATCGCGGGGATGGGGGATGATCCGGTGGCCGATGCGCTGGGCTTTTTCCGGCGCATCGGGCCAGCCGCGCAAAGCTTGCGCGCGCTCGAAGGCGAAGCCCGCGCAGTGGCCGAGGCCAGGCTGCGCGATTGGCTGGAACAGCACCGCAGCGGCAATCTGATCGCGCTGGGGGCTGCGGCCTGGATCGTCACCGCGCGCAATTCCTGAGCATAGCCTTAACCTTGGCGGCGCTTCCGGCTTGCCGCCCTCGCGCGGCTGCCTTAGTGGCGGTGCGCTATGACTTCGACGAACGAAATCCGCCGC
>JAYSCF010000064.1:221-9518 GCA_041915005.1 Novosphingobium sp. | reverse complement strand
ACCACCCACAGGGTATCCTAAACGGGTGGTCGGGCCGGGGGAGCGGGCCGGTGATGCAAGGACAGGCCGGATGGCCTGTCCGCACCCATCAAAAAATCGTATACCCCCCGTCGATCACCACGCTGTCGCCGGTGTGGAAACGCGCCGCGTCCGAGGCGAGGTAGACGGCGATCCCGGCGAAGTCCTGCGGATCGCCCCAGCGGCGCATCGGCACGCGGCTGATGACCTTGTCGTTGAACTTGTCCCAGCCCTGGAGGCCGGCGGTCATGTCCGAGCGGATCCAGCCGGGCAGAACCGCATTGGCGCGGATGCCATAGCGGGCATATTCCACTGCAAGGCCCCGGATCAGGCCGAGCACGGCGGTCTTGCTGGAGGAATAGGCCTCGTTCGACGGGGCGCCATCGATCGCCGAGGTTGACGAGGTGACGAGCAGCGAACCGCCCGGATCGCCGGCTTCGGCGCGGGCCAGCATGTGCTTGGCGGCTTCGCGGAAGGTCCAGAACACGGCATCGAGATTGACCGTCATCACCCGGCGCCAGCTTTCGGTGGTCTGGTCGTGGAACGGCCCGCTGCCGCCGCCGCCGATCCCGGCATTGGCGATGCAGCAATCGAGCCGCCCGAACTGATCGACCACCCTGGCGATCCCGGCGGCGATCGCGGTTTCGCTGGTCACGTCGACCGCTTCGACCAGCACTTCGCCGCCCAGCGCCTTCAGTCGGGCTTCGGCGTCGGCGTTCTTGGCCGGGTTCTGGCCCCAGATCGCGATCCTGGCCCCGGCTGCGGCCAGTCCTTCGGCCATGCCGAGGCCAATGCCGCCGTTGCCGCCGGTGACCAGCGCGACCTTGCCGGTGAGATCGAAGGGGGAAAAGGGCATGGCGGATCCTCTCGTCTGGTTGTCTTTGCAATCCAGCTTAGGGGCTCGCCGCCCGACTGCAAGGATCGTGATTGACGCAGCCGCGCGCCATGCCCATGTCCCCGCTATCACACCGGTGCGCAGGAGGCAGCGATGACCGACAAGTTCGAACTGACCGACGAGGAATGGCGCGAACGCCTTAGTCCCGAGCAGTATCACGTGCTGCGCCAGCATGGCACCGAACGGGCCTTTACCGGCAAGTATGAAAGCAACAAGGCGCCCGGGCTCTACCGCTGCGCAGGTTGCGGAACGCCGCTGTTCACAAGCGCGACCAAGTACAATTCCGGCTCGGGCTGGCCCAGCTATACCGATCCGGTCGATCCCGCAGCGGTCACCGAAATCCGCGATACCTCGCACGGCATGGTCCGCACCGAAGTGCGCTGTGCGGCTTGCGAAGGGCACCTGGGCCATGTCTTCCCGGATGGTCCCGGGCCGGGCGGCCTGCGGTACTGCGTCAACAGCGCCTCGCTCGATTTCGAACCCGAAGACTGATCGCGGGCCGCGCATCCGGCATGAAGGCCGGGGATTGGCCCCACTTTGCCCGTTAACCCCGGGTTATAAATCCCCTATGCATGGCGCCGCGCCGGCTTGTCTGCCGGGTTGAAGGACACGATCGAGCCCTATGGCCAAAAGCGATAACCGGCGCAGGCCGGAACAGCAGAATTCCTCGTGGTTGGGGCGGGTGATGCGCCGCCTGTTCGTCTGGGGCGTGACCCTGGGGGTGCTGGGCGCGGCCGCGCTGGCCGTGGCCGTGGGGCTGGCGGCGCAATCGCTGCCGAGCTTCGATCAGATGAAGTCCAATCCGGCCGGGCAGATGATCGTGGTGCGCGCGCGCGACGGGACCGAACTGGTCTCGCTCGGGCCGAGCTATGGCAAGTGGCTGTCCTCGCAGGAAATCCCGCTGGTGATGCGCGATGCGATGGTTTCGGTCGAGGACCGGCGATTCCGTTCGCACATCGGGATCGATCCGATCGGCCTGGCCCGCGCCGGGTTCGTGTCGGCCACCAGCGGCAAGTCGGTCCGGGCGACGTCGACCATCACCCAGCAGCTGGCCCGCACGGTGTTCCTCAACAACGACCGCACCATGACCCGCAAGATCCGCGAGGCGGTGCTGGCGTTGGCGCTCGAATGGAAGTTCTCCAAGGACCAGATTCTCGAGCTCTATCTCAACAAGGTCTATTTCGGCGGCGGGGCCTATGGCGTCGATGCCGCCAGCCGCAAGTTCTTCGGCCATCCCGGCACCGAGATCACCCTGCCCGAAGCCGCGATCGTGGCCGGTCTGGTCAAGGCACCGTCGCACTATTCGCCCACGGCCGATGCCGAAGCGGCGGTGGGCCGCGCCAAGGTGGTGCTGGGCCTGATGCAGACCAATGGCGCGATCAGCGCAGGCCAGGCCGCCGGGGTCGATTTCGCCAAGATCAAGTTCGCCTCGGAAAAGGGGCAGAATTCGGTGCGCTATTTCACCGATTGGGCGCTGCCCCAGCTGGATCTGCTGCTGGGCGAAACGTCCGAGCCGATCGAGGTCTGGACCACGCTTGATACCAACATGCAGCGCGCCGCGACCGAGGCGATCCAGCAGAACGCCCCGACGGGGGCGCAGGGCGCGCTGGTATCGATGGACCGCGACGGGGCGGTGCTGGCGATGATCGGCGGGACCGATTACGTCACCTCGAACTACAACCGCGCGACCAATGCGGTGCGCCAGCCGGGTTCGGCGTGGAAGCTGTTCGTCTATCTGGCCGCGCTTGAGGCGGGTTATACCCCCAACGACAAGGTGGTTGATGAACCGGTGACGATCGACGGGTGGAGCCCGCGCAATTCGGGCGGCACCTATGCCGGCGAAATCGATGTGCGCACCGCCTTTGCCTATTCGAAGAACACGGTTGCGGCCTCGCTGGGCAACGAAGTTGGCTTTTCGGCGGTGGCGGGCATGGCGCGCCGGTTCGGCATCACCACGCCCATTTCGACCGTGCCCTCGATGGTGCTGGGGTCCAACGAAGTGCGGCTGATCGACATGACCCGTGCCTTTGCCTCGGTTTCGGCCAAGGGCCAGGCGGTCGAACCCTATGGCATCACCAAGATCCAGACCGCCGATGGGCGGGTGCTGTACCAGCGCCAGCAAAAGCCCGGGGCGATGCTGGTTCCGGCCTATGTCGCCGCCGGGATCACCGATCTCTTGCAGAGCGCGGTCAGCATCGGCACGGGGCGCGCCGCGCAGATCGGCCGCCCGGTGGCGGGCAAGACCGGGACCACCAGTTCGAACAAGGACGGCTGGTTCCTCGGCTTTTCGAGCGGGGTGACCACCGGGGTGTGGATGGGCCGCGACGATGACAAGCCGGTGCCCGGCCTGCAGGGCGGCAGCGCCCCGGCGCGTGCGTTTTCGTCCTACATGAAGGTGGCGGTTGCCGCGCGCCCGGCCGAGAAGTTCGAAACCGGGGTGACGCTGCCGGCCTGGCAGCTTGAACCGGACGACGAAGCCTCGCTTGGCGCCAATCCCGAGGACTATTACTACGTCGACGAGCAGGGCAACCTGGTCGATCCGGCCAATCAGGACAAGACCAAGGGCAAGGACGGCCAGCCCGGCGGGGGCAGCGAACCGGCCGCCCCGCCGCCGGCCGCCAATGCCGATTTCCTTGATCAGGCAACCGGACGCAGCCGCACCGAGCAGCCACCGCGGCCGCGCGCATCGACCACGCCCTGAACGTGAAAAGGCCCGCGCTTCGAACCTGAAGCGCGGGCCTTTTTTCTGTTTCGGCGCTGCTGGCGCGGGGGGCTTACTGCATCCGCACCGCCAGATAGGCCGCGCCCGGCTGGCCGGGGCGCATCACTTGCAGGGTCACGGTCGGCCGGCCTGCGGTCTTGGCCGAACGCAGCGCGGCTTCGAAGCTCGAGACATCGCTGACCGGGGCGAAGTTGACCGACTGGACGATATCGCCGCGCTGGACGCCGCGATTGGCCGCATCCGAGGCCGCATCGACATCGAGCACGACCACCCCGGCGGTGTTCTGGGCCACGCCCAGGCGGCCGGCATATTCGGGCTTCATCGTCAGCACCTGCAGGCCCAGCGTGCTGTTCGACAGCGTGCCCGGCTCCTGCTTGGGACCGCTGAAGGGATCGGCCTGTTCGCCCTTGGGATCGAACGCCTTGGCCAGTTCCTGCTGGCCGGGGCGCTTGGCCACCACGGCGTAAAGCGTCTGGCGCTTGCCCTGGCGCAGCACTTCGATCGGGATACGCGTGCCGGGCGCCGTGTCCGAAACGATCGACGACAGGGTGCGATCCGGGGTCACGTCGACATTGTTGACCCGCACCACGATATCGCCGTCGCGCAGCCCGGCCTGGGCCGCGGGAAGGCCCGGCTGGACCGTGCGCACCAGTTCGCCGCGATCATGCGGCAGGCCCAGCGAATCCGCGATCTCGTCGGTCACGGGCTGGATCTGCACGCCCAGGAACCCGCGCTCGATCGCCTGCCCCTTCATCAGCTTGTCGACGATCGGGCGGGCAATGTCGGCGGGGATGGCAAAGCCGATCCCGATATTGCCGCCCGAAGGAGCGACGATCCAGTTGTTGATGCCGATCACGCTGCCCTTCATGTCGAACATCGGGCCGCCCGAATTGCCCGAATTGATCGAGGCGTCGGTCTGGATGTAGTGATCGTAGGCGCCGGTCCCGGTGTTGCGGAACACCGAGGAGATGATCCCCGAAGTCACCGTGCCGCCAAGCCCGAACGGGTTGCCGATCGCGATCACCCAGTCGCCCGCGCGGGCCTTGGCCGATTGGCCGAACTGCACGAAGGGCAGCGCCGACTTGGCCTCGATCTTGAGCACGGCAATGTCCGAATCCGGATCGCGCCCGACGATCCGGGCCTTGTATTCGGTGCCGGTGGCGAACTTGACCGTCACTTCATCGGCCGCGTTTTCGCTGTCGAGGCTGATCACGTGGTTGTTGGTGACGATGTAGCCATCGGGCGAGATGATGAAGCCCGATCCAACCGCTTCGGCCTGGCGCGATTGGGTATCGGCGCCGCGCGGGATCAGGCCGCCGAAGGGCGTGCCCGCCAGCGGGTTCTGGGCTTTGACGGTGACTTTCTGGCGCACCGCGATGTTGACCACCGCGGGCTGCAATTGCTGGGTCAGGTCGGCAAAGCTGGCCGGGGCCCCGGCACGCGGGGTGATGCCTTCAAGCTGCAGGGCATCGTTCTGGGCCACCTGTGCTCCGGCGGGAAGGCCGGTCAGCAGCGAAAGGGTTGCCCCGCCGAGCAGCAGGGCCGAGGTAAGTCCATAAGCGTATCGCACGGGTTTCAAGATCCTCTTGTTGGTCGCATTCTCGCGGCGCGAGGCCGGTCCCATCCTGATCGTCAGATTCACCCCGGGACAGATGAATGCAGTTTGAATGGTTCACCGCGCGGGCGGGCGTTCATTTGCTTGAGATAGGCACTGTCGGCCGAAAGAATAAGGGTGGTGCGATCACGCCGCGTGGGATCGGCCAGCATCGTCTCGTAACTGTTCATCGCGCGGTAGAAATCATAGAATTCGGGATCGCGCGATGCGCTGGCGCCGATGATCCGCGCGGCTTCCACTTCGGCTTCGGAGCGGATCTGCATGGCTTGCTGCAGGCCTTCGTCGGTGGCCGACAGGGCCAGGGCCTCGCGCTCGTCCTTCATCCGGGCGAGGGCCGCCTGCTGGGCCGCTTCGGGCAGGGTAACGCGCTGTACCCTGAGATCGACCACCTGTGCGCCGTAGGCCCGCGCCCGCGCATCAAGCGCGGCGCGCAGCCGCTGCCAGGCGCCATCGCCGCCGGGCAGGGCCAGATGGGCGGCATCGATCCGGGCAAATTCCGCCTGCGCCAGCGCCGGCAGCAGCGCGGTGAGCCGCTCGGTCAGGCCATCCTGATCGCCCGCCGTGCGCACCGCGCGCACCGGATCAATGATCCGGTACTTGCCCGACAGGTCAAGGTTGAAGCCTTGCTGGTCGCTGCTGCGCACCGCCAGGGCCGGGGCGGCCAGGCCCACCAGCCCGCGATCGAGCCGCACCACGCGTTCCAGCACCGGGACATGGGCGATCAGCCCCGACCCGGCGCCGCGCGCGGCGGTGCCCGGGGTGAAGCGGTTGATCATGCGATCGGGCTTGCCCATCCGCAGCACCACGGCCTGCTGATCATCCGCGATCACGCTGACGGCCGAAAGCGTCACCAGACCGATCCCGGCCAGGGCCATGAGCGTCCCGCGCAGCGAAGCAAGCGCCGCCACGGTTATTGCCCGCCCTTGGCGGCGGCGGGGGCCGGCTGGGCTGGCGCGGCCGGGGCGCCGGCTTCCTTGGCGGGCGGCATGACCACCTGGGTTGCCGCATTGCCGCCGACGATCACGTGGGCGTTGTTGGCGATGACGCGCTCCATCGTCTCGTAATACATCCGCCGCCGCGTGATCTCGGGCGCGGCGAGGTATTGCTGGTAGATCCGGTCAAAATCCTGGGCTTCGGCGCGCGCGTTGTTGAGCGTGCGGGCAGACCATTCCTCGGCCTTTTCGCGGTGATCGCGGCTTTCGCTGCGGGCATTGGCCACCTTGGCAAAGGTTTCGGCGAGCTGGGCGGGCGGATTGGCCTGGTCGATCTCGATCGCCTCGATCCGCACCCCGGCGTGCCAGGCATCAAGCACTGCCTGGCAGCGCGCCCGCACCCGCTGGGCCACGGCGGCGCGGGCGCTGCCATCCCATACCGGGTCAAAGCTCTCCTCGGCGATGGCCGCGCGCATTTCCGCTTCGGCCAGATCGCGCAGGGCCGCTTCGGGCGCGGTCAGCGCGCCGGCAAAGGCGCGCGGATCGGCGATGGTCCAGCGCAGCTTGAAGCCCAGGTCGAGCAGCTGGCCATCGCGCGTTGGCATCATGCCCCCGCCGCCTTGATCGGGGAAGGTCAGCACTTGCGGCGTGCCAATCGGATAGGTCTGCACGGTTTCAAGCGGCCAGGGCAGGGTCGCGCCCAGCCCCGGGCCGAGCGTGCGATCATAGCGCCCGAGCGTGGAAACCAGCCCGGCCTCGCCCTGCTTGATCGTGTGCAGCGAGCTTGCCAGCAGGCCGCTGAAAGTCACGGTCGCCACCAGCCAGACGAGCCACCCGCCCGGCAGGCCGCGGCGCAGCCAGGCTGGCCCCGCGCGGCGCGGGCGCAGCAGATCCTCGATCGCGGCGGAGCGGCGCTGCGGCGGGGTGTCATCCTGCGGCACCAGCCACGGGTTGGCGGCGGCGCGTGCCTGATCGGCGGGCGCGGTGGCGCGTTCGGCCGGGGCGGCCTCGGCGCTGTCGGTCTCTGCCCAGGGGCTTTCGTCTTTGCTCATCGCGCGGCCATCATCGGCGGGAAAGTGCCCTTCGCTGTCATCGGTTGCACTATAGGTGTGCAATGCCGACAAAAATAGTCCGCGCTTCGGCTTTTTCCTTGCTAGGGGAGCGCAGGATATCAACCCGGAGCCTTCGCTTGTCTGCCACGCCTGAAATCGCCGCCCTTGAAGCCCTGCTGCCGCCTGCGCTGCGCGAGCGCCTGCAATCGCTGCGGCTCACCGATGCGGGGGTGGCCGTGGTGGTGATCGACGCATCGGGCCTCGACGGGGACGAGCGCGCCGGGCTTGAAGCCGCGGCGCAACAGGCGCTGGCCGGCGCCGCCAGCGAAGTGCGCGTGGCGATGATGGCGGACAAGCCCCGGCGCCGGCTGATCGCGGTCGGTTCGGGCAAGGGCGGGGTGGGCAAGTCCACCGTTTCGGCCAATCTGGCCGTCGCCCTGGCGCGGATGGGGCGCAAGGTTGGCCTGGTCGATGCCGATATCTATGGGCCGTCGCAGCCGCACCTGCTCGGCAATGTCGGGATCAAGCCGCAGGCCCGCGACAACAAGCTTGTTCCCGTGCCGAGCCAATGGGGGGTGCCGGTGCTGTCGATGGGGCACCTGATCGAGGCGGGCAAGGCGATCGCCTGGCGCGGGCCGATGGCGGGCAATGCGCTGGGCCAGCTGATCGATGCCGAATGGGGCGCGGTCGATACGATCATCGTCGATCTGCCGCCGGGCACTGGCGATGTCCAGCTGACCATGCTGCAGCGCTACAAGCCCGCCGGGGCCGTGATTGTCTCCACCCCGCAGGATCTGGCGCTGATCGACGCAAAGCGTGCGATGCAACTGTTCGAAGTGGGCGAAGTGCCGGTGATCGGCCTGGTCGAGAACATGGCCGGCTATGCCTGCCCGCATTGCGGCGAGGTTTCCGATCCCTTCGGGCAGGGCGGGACCGAGGCCGCCGCGCGCGAACTGGGCCATGCCTTCCTTGGCCGCATCCCGCTCGACATGGCCATTCGCACCGCCAGCGATGCCGGAACCCCGCCCGCGGCGGGTGACGGGCCGCAGGGTGAAGCCTTTGCTGTTGTGGCGCGCGCCGTGGCGGATTGGCTGGACCACGCTTGATGGCGATCAGCCGGCGCGAAATCCTGCTGGGCGCCGGTGCGGCGGGCGGGTTGCTCGTCGCCTGGGCGCTGACGCCGCGCCGCTTCACCCCGCCGCTCGAACCGGGCAAGGGGGAATATGCCTTCGATGCCTGGCTCAAGATCGGCAAGGACGGGATCGTTACCGTGGCCGTGCCCGAGGCCGAGCTTGGGCAGGGGATCACCACCCTGATCCCGCAGATCGTGGCCCATGAACTGGGCGCGGATTGGCGGCAGGTCGCGGTGGAACCCGCGCCTGTCAGCGGGGCCTATGCCAATGCGGTGCTGGCCGCGCACTGGTCGAGCCTGTGGATGCCCTTTGCTGCTGGCCTCGCCGAAGCCCCGGATTCCCTAGCCGCCCGGCGCTTTGCCGAAGACCAGGCCTTTACCGTCACCGCCGATGGCACCTCGCTGGCCGCGCATGAAGGGGCGGCGCGCGCGGCGGCCGCGGCGGCGCGGGCCATGCTGGCGATGGCGGCGGCGCGGCGCTGGAACATCGCCTGGGAAGAGTGCGAGGCGCAGGGCGGGTTCATCGTCCACGGCCAGCAGCGCGCCCGCTTTGCCGAACTGGTCGATGATGCCGCGCGCTACACTGCTCCCAATCCCCCCGTGCTGCGCGCCGATCCCCCGGCCGAGCGCCCCGGCGAAGTGTTGCCCGGCGGCAGGCTGGCCTGGCCGCGGCTTGACCTGCCGGCCAAGGTCGATGGCAGCGCGGTCTTTGCCGGCGATGTCCGCTTGCCCGGCATGGTGTTTGCCGCGATCCGCCATGCCCCCGTGGCTGAAGCCCGGCTGGCCGGGTACGATGCGGGCCGCGCCAAGGATGTGGACGGCCTGATCAAGCTGGTGCCGGGGGCGGACTGGCTTGCCGCCGTGGCAAGCAACTGGTGGGCGGCAGAGCGTGCGCTGGGCCTGATCGCGCCGCGGTTCGATACCCGCGAGC